>NZ_CALMGQ010000086.1 GCF_937863595.1 uncultured Cytophaga sp. | reverse complement strand
TTTCAAATAAATATTGGATACGCGTTTTAATTTTATTCGGAATATAATTAAAACTTAGATAAAAAGAAGCGGGTTTAAGGATTCAACTTTAATTGAATCCTTAAACCCGCTTCTTTTTATGATGTATAATTAGTAGCTGTATGAGAATGGTTTAATTCGTTTTGAGTTTAAACTTTACTCGCTAATTATCTCTTGTTCTTCGTAGATAATTTCTTCTTCCTTAGGCTCAGCCATTCGAATTAATTCGAACTCGACACGACGGTTAATCTTTCTGTCTGCTGCAGTTAGTTCAACCTGTATAATTGGTTTTTGATTGCCATAACCTTCTGCTTCAATTCTGCTTTCATCAATATTACCTTTATCTACAATGTATTTTTTAATCGCTTCAGCACGTTCATCAGATAGTTTTAAATTTGCCTCTGGGTCACCACTACCATCTGTATGTCCGGAAATGATTAATTTTATTTGTGGGTGATCCACCAAGAAATCAACTACTTTATCCAAATCGGGTTCCATTTCTGGTAAAATTTGAGAACTGTTGTTATTGAATTCCAAAGAAGTAAATTTCCACTTGTTGTACTTAATCGAATTGGTTTTTAAATTGATTGTTGTATCGCTTTCTAATTTAAAGGTATGTTCAATTCGAAAGAAATCATCCCCTTGAATCACCAATAAATATTCGTTTTCATTGTTCAAATCAAATTCAAATGACCCATCTTCCCGCATAAATTTTGGTGCAACTTCAATACCGTTTGTCAAATCGATGATGGATACAATACCTTTAAATGGCTCGTTTGTAAGAGAATCTGTAAGGGATCCTTTTACTTTTGTATATGCCAATGGTTGTGCTTCCATTGGTAAGGGGAAACTAAACAAATCTAAATTGGCAAGGTTGTCTAATTCAGATTTGGAATAAAACAAATCGCGTGATTTTGAATCAATCGTAAAATAATATTCGTCTCCCTCTCCATTTACAAGCGGGCCAATGTTTTTTGGTTCTTGCCACAAACCTTCTATTTTTCGCGTTTTATAAATATCGTAGGTATGGTAGGTAAAATCAAGGCTATCTTTTTTTCCAAAATTCAATAAATGTCCATTGGAACTAAAATAGAATACATCATAAAGTGGGTGGTAGAATGGGCTCACTTCATTTCCTCTAGTGTTAATAACAGGTCCCATATTTTGAGCAGGTGCCCATTTGCCATCTTTAGGTTGTTTAAACGTAAACCAAATATCCGATAAGCCAAATCCACCAATTCTATCGGATGCAAAATAAAGTGTGTCTTCATTGTGCGAAAGAGTTGGATGTGAGTCCCACGAAATACTGTTTACTTGAATACCCAAATTTTTCGCAACCTCCCATTTCCCATTTTCATCCATGTGCGATTCGTAGATGTCACAAGATCCCATACAGTCTCTACAATCGTATAAGAATTCGGGCACAATACAACGTGCGAAGTATAACGACCTGCCATCTCGTGTAATGGTTGCTGATCCTTCGTTGCAATGAGAATTTATAACGTTAGAGAAGGGGAGTGCTTCATCCCAAAAACCATCGTAGTTTATAGAATAGTACAAATCTTCATTTTCACGGTAGCTTAATTTGGTAGGCGTTAATACTTTTTTACGTTTGGTGAAAATCAATACATTTCCACTTACATTCATTGTTGGTCCGTAGTCTGGGTAACGTAAATCATTTACCAATTCACCCATATTTAAAAACACACTTTTGGGTGGAAAGAGGGTATCTACTGATTTTCTGTATTCAACTAATTGATAATAATATTCTAGAGGGACATATTTCTCTAGTGTTGATGCCGTAATGGTATCGTAATATTTCTTTATCTCGTCAATTTTTTTGCCACGGAGATTTTTTAGTGCCGTTCTGTATAAAAATAATGCACGATCATTATAGCCAAACAATTGATATAACCGACCCAGTCTCCAAATCATATCTGTATTTCTACTAAAGTTTTGTATACCAAATGAATTGACATACTGCTCAAGATGTGGAAGTAATTCTTTGTAATTTTTAGCATCTTCCAATTTTCTCATTTTAATAAGTTCAGACTCATTAAAATAGAATGGGATAACATTGATATTTTTGAATTGGAATTGATACTCGGACTTGATGACAGATGCACTGTCTAATTGACCATGTTCAGCAATAGACTGAAATGTATCTTTGTTTTTCCTTTTTTGCGCAAAGGAACTGGAATAAGTGAGCATGAGCGACAATATAAGTGATACACTTAAACTGTATTTCGCGATCTCAATTAATTTACAAACTAATTTTTTAAAAATGTATACTGGCATGCGAATTGTAAAACTTATATAAATATAGTTCTAATTAGATTAAATACACAAATTATCCTAAAAAAATGCCATATTGGCATAAGATAGGAATTGAAGAAGATATGAATAAAATGAATAAATCTGAATGGGCACTTTTGTCTAATATGATGGATACGGAAGCTGTAGATATGATTCCGCTTATTACGCCCGAAGAGGAAGCAGAGATGGATAAAGAAGAGTTCCCATCTATTTTACCAATATTGCCTGTACGAAATATTGTATTATTTCCAGGAGTTGTAATTCCGATAACGGTTGGCCGACAAAAATCCATTCGTTTGGTTAAAAAATTTTATAAAGGTGACCGAACAATCGGAGTAGTTGCGCAAGAAAATCAAAAAACAGAAGAACCTTCTTTTCAAGATATTTATCGTGTTGGTACAGTTGCAAAAATACTGCGCATGTTTGTATTGCCCGATGGAAACACAACAATTTTAATTCAAGGGAAACGACGGTTTAAAATTGAAGAGGAACTTCAGGTTGAACCATATTTGCAAGCTCGGGTGACTATGTTGAAAGACAAACATCCCAACATGTCTAAAAAACAGACGAAAGGCTTAATGCAGTCGGTTAAAGAAACGGCTACTAAAATTTTAAAAATGAATCCTGAAATCCCACAGGATGCACAAATTGCAATCAATAATATTGAAAGTGAAAATTTCTTAACACATTTTTTGTCGTCCAACATCAACGCAGAATTAAAAGACAAACAAAAATTATTGGAGTTTGATGATGCTGTAGACCGTGCTACATGGTTATTACAGTTGATGGATAAGGATATTCAGATGTTGGAGATTAAAAGAGATATTCATACGAAAGTACACACAGATATTGATCAACAACAACGCGAGTATTTTTTGCGTCAACAAATCAAAGTACTTCAGGACGAACTAGGAGATTTTAATACAGAGCAAGAATTTGAACGCTTAAAAGAACGTGCATTAACAAAAAAATGGACGGATAAAGTACGTGCCCACTTTGATAAAGAAATGGGTAAGATGCAACGCTTAAACCCAATGGCACCAGATTATCCGGTGACATTTAATTATTTAGAATTATTAGTTGATTTGCCTTGGGGAGAAAATACACAAGATAATTTTGATTTGGCACGTGCGAAAGAAGTGTTGGATGAAGATCATTTTGGTTTAACAAAAGTAAAACAGCGTATTGTTGAATATTTGGCTGTATTGAAATTGAAAAACAATATGAAAGCACCAATCCTTTGTTTGTACGGACCTCCAGGTGTTGGTAAAACATCCCTTGGGAAGTCTATTGCAAAAGCACTGGATCGTAAATATGTACGCATGTCTTTAGGTGGTGTGCATGATGAGTCTGAAATCAGAGGACACCGTAAAACATATATCGGTGCAATGCCTGGTAAAATTATTCAAGGAATTAAACGTTCTGAATCTTCCAACCCAGTATTTATTTTGGATGAAATTGATAAAATTTCAAAAGATTTAAGAGGCGATCCTTCTTCTGCATTATTAGAAGTATTGGATCCAGAACAAAATTCAACTTTCATGGATAATTTTCTTGAAGTCGAATACGATTTATCAAAAGTGCTTTTTATTGCAACATCCAATTCGTTGGACAGCATACAGCCTGCTTTGAGAGATCGTATGGAAATAATCGAAATCAATGGTTATACCTTAGAAGAAAAAATTGAAATAGCGAAAAAGTATTTAATTCCGAAGCAAAAAGAAGAACACGGATTGAAGCCTAAGTCAGTAACCATTACGGATGCAGCAATTGTGAAAATCATAGAAGATTATACACGCGAATCGGGTGTACGTAATTTGGAGCGTAAGATTGGTGCTGTAGTTCGTAATGTAGCCGTAGCCGTTGCTATGGAGACGTCATATACTAAAAAAATACAGCCTGCAGAAGTACGCGAAATTTTAGGTTCAGAAGATTTTGAAAAAGACACCTATCAGCAAAATGATTTAGCGGGTATTGTTACTGGACTTGCATGGACGCCTTATGGCGGTGAAATTTTAACTATTGAATCCATACTAAGTAAAGGGAAGGGTAAGTTAACTGTTTCGGGTCAGTTGGGAGATGTTATGAAAGAATCTGCAAGTGCTGCCTTATCTTTATTGAAAGCGAATGTAGAGTCTATTGGAATTGACTACAGAGTATTTGATCATTATGATCTACATATTCACGTACCCGCTGGCGCAACGCCTAAAGATGGTCCATCTGCTGGGATTGCCTTATATACATCGTTGGCGTCAACCTTTACACAACGTAAAATAAAAGCAGCGATTGCAATGACAGGTGAAATTACCTTACGCGGTAAAGTGTTGCCTGTTGGTGGAATTAAAGAAAAAATACTTGCTGCACGTCGTGCGGGTATCAAAGAAATTATTTTAAGTAATAAAAATCGAAAAGATATCGAAGAAATACATCAACCTGAAATTGCAGATTTGAAATTTCATTTTGTTGAAACCGCTTCAGAAGTGTTGGAAATTGCTTTGTTAAAACAAAAGATTAAAAAACCGTTCAATTTGGAAATTCCAGCAGATTTAAAAAAGAACGAAAAATAACCTGTAAATTACGGCAATAGATTATTTCTATTGCCGTTTTACTTGCTGGAATACTTATGACAACAATGCGGTACTTTCTGAGTGTACTTATATTTTTACCCATTCTTTCCTTTGCTCAATTAGGTGGAAAAACGGGTTATTCTTTTTTAGATGTCCCCGTTGCTGCAAGACAAGCGTCTGTAGGAGGCTATAATGTATCCATACTGGATAGAGATGTAGCTATGGGATATTCCAATCCAGCCTTATTAAATGACTCTATCGACAAGAATATAAGTTTTACCTATCAGCCTTTTTATGCCGACATAAAAAAATCAACTTTATTTGGAGCGCGTAGGTTGAAAGATGATAAGGGAGTTGTAAGTGTAGGTATAAACTATTTTAGCTATGGCAAAATAGATCAAATGGATGCCACAGGAACTTCCACGGGTGTTGTATTTAATCCTCAAGAGTTTGCGCTCGTAGGTGGTTATGCTAAAAGCTTAGGGCCATTTTCTATGGGTGTAAATGCAAAAATGGTATATTCTTCGATGGCCGGTTACAATGCATCTGCTTTTATGGTTGATTTTGGGACTTTATACAAACATCCCACGCAACAATTAACAGTTGGCTTGGTATTTAAAAATGTCGGGTTTAACCTAAATAATTATGTAAAAGGGGATGCTGTGAATCTGCCTTTTGACATACAATTGGGTGCAACATATAAGCCAGAACATATGCCTTTACGTTTTTCTATAACAACACACCATTTATATAAATTTGATATTGCGTATAATGATCCTGCTATAAACGTAAAGGTGAATATAGACGGGACAGTATCGTCCATTGAGTCTACGTTCTCCGATAAACTGTTAAGACATTTTGTAATAGGAGGAGAATTCCTATTTACGAAAAATGTGCAAGCACGTTTTGGATATAATTTTTTAATGCGTAGAGAATTGAAATTTCAAGATCGTGCAGCAGCAGCAGGCCTTTCATGGGGATTTATGATTCGTGTTAAAAAATTTGATATAGAATTTACACGCGCATATTATTCAATCAAAGGAGGGACAAGTTTCTTTACCTTGGGTCTGAATATGCATGAATGGAAGAAAAAATAAATCAACAATATGACAGCATTAAATGGATTACTAACGCCTACAGAAATTGTAGCCGAATTGGATAAGTATATTATTGGACAAGCGGATGCCAAACGAAATGTTGCTATCGCATTGCGAAATCGTTGGAGAAGAATGCATGCGAATGAAGATATGCGTTCAGAAATAATGCCCAATAATATTTTATTAATAGGACCCACCGGCGTTGGGAAAACTGAAATTGCAAGACGATTAGCAAAACTTGCAGATGCACCTTTTACAAAAGTGGAAGCATCTAAATTTACCGAAGTAGGCTATGTAGGGCGCGATGTAGAGAGTATGGTGCGCGATTTGGTAGAGCAAGCAGTGAATATGGTGAAAAGCCAAAAGAAGGAAGAAGTGAAAATTAAAGCAGCCCAAGTGGTTGAAGATATTATTTTAGATTTATTAATACCACCTGTTAAATCTTCAGGTATGGGTTTTAAAAATACTTCTTCGGCGCATGTTACGGAAGAAGGAGAGATGCCTACCAATGAGGATGAATTGAATGAGCGTACACGAGAATTGTTTCGTGAAAAGATTCGCAGTGGTGAATTGGATGAACGTAAAATTGAAATAAATGTACCCCAAAATGGCCCAGGAATAGGGGTTGTAGGTGGTGCAATGGATGAAGCATCGATGATGAACATTCAAGAAATGATTGGTAATATGATGCCAAAGAAAACGAAGAAGCGTAAGCTATCTATCGCTGAAGCACGTAAAGTATTAATGGAAGAAGAATCATCTAAACTCATTGATATGGATGATGTGAAAGAGGAGGCAATTTTAAAAGCACAAAATACAGGTATTATTTTTATTGATGAGATAGATAAAGTTGCATCATCAAAAAAAGGGAATGGTCCGGATGTGAGTAGGGAAGGGGTACAACGCGATTTGTTGCCGATTGTAGAAGGAAGTGCTGTCAATACAAAGTATGGCATTGTGCATACCGATCATATCTTGTTTATAGCAGCAGGTGCATTTCATATGTCTAAGCCATCTGATTTAATTCCTGAATTGCAAGGTAGATTCCCAATTCGTGTTGAGTTGAATAGTCTTACCCAAGCAGACTTTTATCATATTTTAAAAGAGCCTAAAAATGCATTGACCAGACAATATCAAGCGTTATTGGCTTCTGAAAATGTAGATATTCAATTTGAAGACGACGCATTAAAAGCAATTGCTGAAATAGCATTTGAGTTAAATGTAGAAGTTGAAAATATTGGTGCACGTAGGTTGCATACCGTAATGAGTCACTTGTTGAACGAATTATTGTTTGAAGTGCCTGATATTCGAAATTCAGATTTCCCAGTGATTATTGATGGTACGTATGTTTCTAGAAAGATGGATGGTCTTGTTCAAAATAGAGACTTAAGCCAATTTATTTTATAATGTAAGTAACATGCACTATTATTTCATAACAGGTACATCTTCAGGAATAGGCAAGGAGCTTGCCTTACAGATTGTTGCTAGGCCAAATACGCATGTGTTTGGTATTTCTAGAAGATGTACCGTTGAACACAAGCAATATCAGCATGTGTTTGCCGATATGACAAAAGTTGAAGACCTTCAATCTATTTTTGATTTATTTAAAACGAAGTTCACTTTAGAGGATACCGTTTATTTAATTAACAATGCGGGCTGTGTAGATCCAATTCGATATGCAGGTTCATTTTCACAAGTAGAAATTCATTACCTCATGCAGGTTAATTTAATTTCTACCATTCAGCTTATAAATGCTTTTTTAGTTATTCCCCTTGAGACGATAAAGAATCGTGTTATTTTAACTGTTTCTTCTGGGGCAGCTTCAAAAGTAATTGACGGTTGGTCCTTATATGGAGCAGCCAAAGCTGGGATAGACCATTTTTCTTTGCATGTAGCTCATGAAATTGAATTGCGAACAGATATAAAGACACGTATTTTTTCCATTGCGCCAGGTGTTGTGGATACGCCTATGCAACAGAAAATTAGAGAAACGGCTGAATCTTCATTCTCTACCAAACAAAAATTCATTGAATTACTGCAAAATAAAGCACTTGTTTCCCCTCAAACAGCAGCGTTAAATTATCTTAAAATATTAGATGCTCCTGAATTATATGTAGAAACAGTTTTTTCATTACGTGAGTTATATTCTAAATAATTTCTTCATACAAGAGTTCAAACATTTATATTACATATAAATGTTTGAACTCTTGTATGTATGATACAAAATTAATTAATTGTATGTCAATATGTTAATTTATTTGTGGATATCCTGATCTGTTAATTTATTTAAAATTTATTGCTTTTCAATAAATATAGTACATATTTGTATTATACTTTTTGAAACAAATATTTTTACATATTTTAACTATACTTCTAATAAAAGGGATGATGTTTTTTAAATGTCATCCCTTTTAATTTTGTAGGTATTTACAATCATTTTATAAACAGCTTCTAAATATGCCGTGAATTATAATTATTATTGCAGTAGCAATGGGATTAAATACATGAGCGCAGAAGATACATATAAGAAAATATTGCTTTTGTCTAAGTACTGGTTAAAGGAATTAGACTATTATGGAGCAAATCAATTTAAGAAGAAGGACAATAGTAAAAATTGGTCTGTAGGGCAATTGTATGATCATATTCTTGTATATTCTCAAGAAGTGCATATCAAGGCTATACAAGAGTGTTTGCAAATGAAAGGTTCGCCTGGCAAAAAGGAAGGTAAAACATTAAGGGGCACTATTCAATTTGCTATTGGAGGGTATTTACCATTTAAGTATAAGGGTAATCCATATATTGAGCCATCTCAGCCTTTAAGCCCGGAAAAAGTGAAGGATGATTTTTATCGATTCCTTAAAGTTATTTATAAGGTTGGGAAAGAAATAGATTATAAGAAGTCTACAAATAAAGTAAAACACCCAAGTTTGGGATATTTGTCTGCAGACGAGTGGTTTGAATTGATTGAAATGCATATGAGACATCATATGCGGAAGAAGAAGGTATTAGATAAAGAAATGCGCAGTAATTTTAAAGAAACCGAAGTGCGTGATTTTGATGACATACCTGATATGCCCTTTCACGAGTAATCATATATAAAATAGTTTAAGGCCAACGGATTATCTGTTGGCCTTTTTTTTTGCTATAGACATAAAAAAAGCCTCGAATAAATCGAGGCTTCATATATTTTGAGAACTGTTAATTACTTAACAGTATCCATGTGGCAGATCAAGTCAACCAATTTGTTTGAATAACCCCATTCGTTATCATACCAAGATACGATTTTAACGAAATTGTCATTCAATGAAATACCTGCTTTTGCATCAAATATAGATGTACGAGCATCACCTAAGAAATCTGTTGATACAACTTCATCTTCTGTATATCCAAGAACACCTTTCATATCACCTTCAGAAGCAGCTTTCATAGCAGCTTTAATTGTTTCAAACGAAGCAGGCTTAACCAAACGACATGTTAAATCAACCACTGAAACGTCAGCCGTAGGAACACGGAAAGACATACCTGTTAATTTACCTTTCAATTCAGGAATAACTAAACCTACCGCTTTAGCAGCACCAGTAGAAGAAGGGATAATATTTTGGTAAGCACCACGGCCACCTCTCCAATCTTTAGCTGAAGGACCATCCACTGTTTTTTGCGTTGCAGTTGCAGCGTGCACAGTAGTCATCAAACCTTCAAGAATACCAAAATTGTCATTTAATACTTTAGCTACAGGAGCTAAACAGTTTGTAGTACAAGAAGCATTAGAAACAATAGTCATATCTTTTGTATAAGACTTATTGTTAACGCCCATTACAAATGTAGGTGTATCATCTTTTGCTGGAGCTGATAAAACAACTCTTTTAGCACCAGCTGCAATATGCTTGTCAGCAGTATCCATAGTCAAGAAAAGACCAGTAGATTCAACCACATATTCAGCACCAATTTCACTCCATTTTAAGTTAGCAGGATCTCTTTCTGCAGTTACTCTAATTGCGTTGCCATTTACAACCAATTTGCCATCTTTTACTTCGATAGTACCATCAAAACGACCATGAGTTGAATCGTATTTCAACATGTATGCCATGTAGTCCACATCGATCAAATCATTAATACCAACTATTTGAATGTTAGAGTTTTTAACCGCAGCACGGAAAACCAAACGACCAATACGACCAAAGCCGTTAATACCTACTTTAATTTTTGACATAATTATTAAAGATTAAACTTTCTACAAATAAAATTCTGTTTAGTAACAGAACGAGCTACAAACATACAATAACGCGTATCCAAAATCAAACTAGCAGCCTTTTTATTTAATTTAGTAAAAAATAGTAGCAAGTGATTTGTATTTACCAAAAAGTTTCATAGTTTTGCAAACCTTTTAGAAAAAGGCCTGTTCGTCTAGGGGTTAGGACGCGTCCCTTTCACGGACGAAACACGG
>NZ_CALMGQ010000085.1 GCF_937863595.1 uncultured Cytophaga sp. | reverse complement strand
AATGTGTTGGGCTGTATCAATTTGGTATTGGCTACCGGTAGACTTGGCAAACCCTATTGCGGTTATGCAACCATCACCGGACAAGGAAACGGGCAAGGCGGTAGAGAGCATGGTCACAAGTGCGATCAATTGCCGGGTAACAGAGATATTGAAAATCCAGAACATCGAAAATACATTTCAGAAGTTTGGGGCATCAATGAAAAAGATATGCCAGGCAAGGGTTTGTCTGCCTATGAAATCATTGAAGCGATACATCGAGGCGAAATTAAAGGATTGATTTCAATTTGCTTCAATCCCTTGGTGTCTTTACCAAACAGCAATTATGTAAGAGAAGCCTTAGAGAAATTAGAATTTTATGTGTGTATTGATTTCTTCTTAAATGAAACGGCTCGCCATGCAGATATTGTGTTAGCAGGTTCATTACAAGAAGAAGAAGAGGGTACAACCACTTCTGCAGAAGGACGTGTGATTCGTATTCGCCAAGCAGTTACGCCGCCAGGTGATGCCCGTACAGATACATCCATTATTTTGGAATTAGCAAAACGATTGGGTGCGGAAGATAAATTTACCTACGATAGTAGTGAAGCAATTTTTAATGAATTACGCGTAGCATCTAAGGGAGGTACAGCCGATTATTATGGTATAACCTATAAAAGAATTGAAGACGAAATGGGTGTTTTCTGGCCATGCCCAACGATAGGCCATCCGGGCACGCCGCGTTTGTGGGAAGACCGTAAATTTAAAACGCCAGATGGCAAAGCACATTTTAATCCTGCACCCTATAAACTTCCAGGAGAAGTAACCGATGAACAGTATCCGGTAATACTAACTACTGGGCGTGTTGTTTCTCAATATTTAAGTGGAACGCAAACGCGTAGAATTGGTAAATTAGTAGATCAATATCCAGAACCTTTGTTGGAAATACACCCAAGCTTGGCAAAAAAATATGGTATTCAACAACGTGAATTGGTCCGTGTATCGAGTCGTAGAGGTGAAGGGATTTTTCCTGCGAACATTGTAGAAACCATACGTGAGGATACCGTTTTTATACCCTATCATTGGTCGGGGAAAAAATCTGCAAATCAGTTAACACCCGGAACGTTAGATCCGATTTCAAAAATACCAGAATTTAAAGTATGTGCTTGTCATTTGGAACCATTGAAGGAAATTGCACCACCTTCAAAAGATTCCATGGCCTACGCAAGTATTTAAACGATATAAAGCATGACAAATCAAACCAACTTCAATAAGAATTTAGAATTTTTTGTAGATATGCAGCGTTGCATTGGCTGTAAGGCCTGTGAAATGGCCTGTGCAGAATGTGAAACGAATGGGCATGAATCTATGATTCACGTAAATTATGTGGATAGAGCCTCTACGGTGCAAACTACTGTACAAGTATGCATGCACTGCGAAGATCCGGTATGCGCGAATGTATGTCCTGCAGATGCCATTTCTAAAGATGAATACGGAATTGTGCATACGGCAAATACAGAGCGTTGCATTGGTTGTTCAAATTGCGTAATGGCTTGTCCGTTTGGTGTGCCGAAGAAAGAGGAAGCATTTGATTTGATGATGAAATGCAACATGTGCTACGACAGAACGAGTGTAGGTAAAAAACCAATGTGCGCAACGGTTTGTCCGAGTGGTGCCTTGTTCTTTGGTACGAGAGAAGAAATAAGAGAAATGCGTCCAAATAGTTCGCCTGTAAACTCTTTCTTATTTGGTCACGAAATTGTCAATACCAAAGTCAATATTATGATGCCGAAAGACAGTACCGAATTGAGAATCTTTTAATACAGCACTATGTCAAAAGAAGATAATTTAAATGAAAATTGGAAAAAAGATTTTCCAATACTGAAGCAACAAGCAACAAATGTGAGTCGTCGTGATTTTGCAAAGTTTTTGACGCTCGTTTCAGGAGGTTTGATGGTTGGTAGTGGATTGGTTGCTGTGAAAGCGCATCTTTACCCAAAAGAAGAACTCGAAGGCGATCATTTTGTTTGCAAGAAAGACGAAGTACCTTCAGGCGGTACACGTGCATTTGTAATTGAAGGAAGTACCATTCCCTACATTTTGGTTCATCTGGAAACAGGAGAGTTTAAAGCCTATGAACAAAAATGTACCCACCTTTCGTGTTCGGTTTTCTACAAACCTGGTACGGGAATTATCCATTGTCCATGTCACGAAGGTTCATTTGATGCAGTAACAGGAGATGTGATTGCAGGACCGCCACCACGTGCTTTACCGAAGCTTCACGTGTTTTTTAAAGACAATGATATTTATGTGAAAGCAGCGATTAAAAAAAGTGAAAAGTTTGGATAAAATAACTGGATAGTATGAGTACGTTTAGAACAAGTCAAAACAAAGCGAATCCAAATAAATTAAATGCGATTCTTTCAACGGTTATTTTTATATTAATCTTGAATGTAACGATGCAAATTTGGTTGTTGTATGCTTCCTTAAATAATGCCTTAGATAATAACAAAGAAATTTTGATACCGGCTTTTATTGCTTCGATGATTTTGTTTTTAATTGGTTTTGGTATGTTGTACTTTTTACCAACGGGTAATATAAATAATAACAAGGATTAGCGCATTCGATAAACAGATTAGTGATTTTAAAACAAAAAACGGTCTGCTTCGGTAGACCGTTTTTTGTTGGATTGTACAATTCTATTAAAAGAGGAAGGACATAGTTGGTGCATTGTTAAAACTAGATTGATTTGAATGTTAAAATTCGTATTTTAATAGCTAATTTATAAACAATAAAAGTCCTGCCATGGAAAAACCTACAGATGTAAACCAATACATTCTTCAAGCATCAGAAGAGGCGCAAGTAATTATGAAAGAACTGCGGAGCATTATTCAAACTGCTGTTCCCAAGGCTGAAGAACGCATTGCATGGAATGTTCCGAATTATACATTAAATGGAGTATTGACAGGATTCGCTGTTTATGCAAAGCACGTAAGTATTGGTTTTAGTGAAGGTGGCTTGAGTGAAGAAGAACGTAGTCTGTTTGAAACAAATGGATTTAAAACAGGGAAGGGAACCGTGCAAATTAAATTTGGACAAGAAGTTCCTTCCAAAATAATAAAGCAGGTTTTGTTCAGGCATGCACAATTGAATGCTGCGAAGAGTTGAAATGTATGCGCAAACATATATAATAGTATTGACATGAAAAAGACACTCATTATTTTTGGATTCGTGGGCTTGGTTTTATTTGCTGCATGGTATGCGAATAAAAAATGGTTTAATCCCAAGCGCAAAATAGCACAAATCAATACATTGATTGATAAAAGTATATTTAAAAATGGGGATATTATTTTCCAAACCTCCTTGTCGAGTCAAAGCAAAGCGATACAGCTTGCTACGCATTCTACCTACTCACATTGTGGCTTGATTTATAAAGAAGGTGCGGATTACTTTGTGTTTGAAGCTGTTCAACCCGTTAAAAGAACGCCATTGAATGTTTGGATTGCTCGTGGAAAGGATGCACATTTTGTGGTGAAACGTTTAAAAAATGCAGATGTTATTTTAAGTCCAACGGTATTGCAGAAAATGAAAAACGTTGGAGAAACATTTATGGGTAAAAACTATGATGTAACGTTTGAATGGAGCGACGATAAGATATATTGTTCGGAACTTATATGGAAGGTCTATCAACGTGGTGCAGGAATTGAAGTGGGTAAACTTGAAAAATTACGCGATTTTAATTTGACGAATGAAGCTGTTCAGAAGAAAATGAAAGAACGTTATGGCAATACGATTCCAATGGAAGAAACTGTCATTTCCCCAGTGGCCATTTTTGACAGTGCTTTATTGGAAACCGTGTCGAGTAATTAATAATAGGTTGATCATTGATGTTCTACGATGGAATAATGGCATTGCAAACTCAATTATCTGAGGAAAGCACGTATGCATCCAATGTCGTTTGCTTAAGTAGGTAAAGTAGATAAAGAACCTATGTAATTATTTGAAGAATTCGTTTGACCAATTTTTAGTTGTTCAGACTACTTATTTTTTAAAACCATATTTTCAATAATGAGGATCAATTATATAATACCATATCTTATTTGAAATTAGTCCAAACATTGAGGAAGCTTGGCCGAAAGGCGCAACCTTGGCGAATAAACATAGGGCTAAAATGGATTTGGATTGAGTATCAGTTTCTATGTTAACAATATTGGCTTACAAATCCAATCACCAACAGCCTGGTATAAACCTAGACTGTTATAGATTTCCGTAATCACTTTTGCAGATACTTGCATCCCCATATAAAATTTTGTACTTTATTAAAGGGCAAAATCGAGTCGTGAATTTGAATAAAAACTTAAAATTGAAAATTTAAAAATCAATTCTGTCTACAAAATAATTGTATAGATTTATTTACAGCTATTTAAATGATTGAATCATGAATAACGTGAAGCAACAAACGATATATACCATTGGGCATTCTACACACACCATAGAAGTTTTTCTAGCGATGTTACAATCATTTAACATAAAAACACTTGTGGATGTGCGACGTTTTCCAGGTTCTCGAAAGTATCCTCAATTCAATCAAGATGCCTTAAAAGAAACCTTGCAACATAATGGAATAGAATACATCCATTTAGAAGAATTGGGTGGAAGAAGAAAAGTGTCAAAAGATTCTAAAAATAATACCTGGAAGAATGTTTCCTTCAAAGGGTATGCAGATTATATGGAAAACGATGCGTTTAAAAATGGCGTGTTGAAATTAGAAGGTATCGCATCCAATCAACACAGTGTAATCATGTGTTCGGAAGTACTTTGGTGGCGCTGTCATCGATCTATGATATCGGATTATTTAAAAGCTGCCGGGTGGAATGTATTGCATATTATGGCAGAAGGGAAGAGTCAAGAACATCGCTATACAGCTCCTGCACGTATCGTTGGTACTACGGTGGATTATTCAGATGTAGTTGAATAATTAATGTGGAAATGAAGTTCGGTTATATTCAATTAATATAAAAACAAAACGATGGAAACGACATTCAAAAAAGGGGATCATGTAAGTTGGAATTCAGAATCGGGGAGAGTTTCTGGAACTATTATAAAAATGCATACAAAGGATTTTGATTATAAAGGCTATACCCATCACGCTTCAAAAGAAGATCCACAGTATGAAATTAAAAGCGATAAATCAGATCACATTGCAGCGCACAAAGGTACAGCCTTAACAAAATTGAAGAGTTGAATTCGTTCTTAGTCGATTGTTAATATTGTTTCAGTTATTACACTAGAAGCTCTCTCGCAGAAATCCAATCCTGAATAATCTGGATTGTAGCCCGATATAAATGGAACAGCCATAATGTAGACCCGTTTATTTCCAATTCCATTTTGATCCACTACTTGGAAGAAATCATTGATTGCAATTCCAGAAACATACAAGCTGTAAGTACCATCACGATTCTTATGAACGTCTTTATTTCCCTTAGATATTTCAGTCTCAGCTGCATAAACATCTTTAAATTTTAACGTTGCCTGAGAAATTGTTTCTTTTTTATTTAATGATTTAAATGGGAAAACTTCAATTGGAAAATGTGCTTGACCAAAAGCATTTATAAATGTTTTATAATTTTGGCACTGTCGATTGCCATTTGTATCCATATAGGAATAAACAGCACCGCCTGTTTGTACAGGTTCCACAGTACTTTTTCTATCTACGCGTATTAAGTCCAATACCCCTGCTTTATGTAATGCTAAAATTTCTCTTGCAGAATCTTGCGGAACAAATGCAATAATGTTTGCTATCAATTCGCTCAAGGTATGTTGAATGCGTAGCATATCTTCTGCCGAAAAATATTTCGCAGGGTAATTCATTGCATAGCTCAATGCAGCTAATATTTCTTTCCAAAAAATAGGTTTGTGTGTATGTATGGATATGTCTGCTTCAACACATTCTTTTTCAAACAGGGAAAAAGGATTTAATCGCAGTCTGTAACGCATCATTAGCTGCACAAAATCTTCCATTGTTTTATGTTGGATGCGCGCGTAAAAATCTGGATCTTTTTCTTTGATGGCATCTTTAAAAGCCATTTCAAAAACAAAATCCAAGGATAAGAATCCATTGTTTGTTTTTCTGTTTTCTAGTACCTGATCTGGGTGTATGAGATTATGGCTTGATGCTTGCGATTCTTCCAAATGAATACGCACAGCAGGAAGTAAACCATTTCTAGAATGTAGTACCATTCTAAAATCCTCAAATGTTTCTGATCGGATATAGCATACTTCACCAGTGTCATTCTTTTCAAAACGACCATGAGCTGCAGCTAAGGTTCGTATAACATCTATCGCCGTTAAGGAAGAACCACGAATGGCTACGGGATGATTAAACGTTCTTTCTAATTTACTTGGAGGGTAGGGTGAATCATAGTAATTCGGTATGTTGCCTTCAAGTGTTTTCGGCCAATAATGACCCGTACAAATAATACATCTATTAAATGTGCGTTTTTTATCTTCCTCCGTACTTACGATCACTTCGTTGCGTGTTTGTACATCTTCAATGTCGACAACTTTATGATTTAAATATACGTGAACCGCAATGCCTTTAGTTTTAGCTAAGGCGATTACTTTTTCAAATTGGGCGGATAGATAACGGCCAAAAAATAATCTTGGCAGAACTTTGTATTCGTTAAATGTAGTTGGGTCTATATTAAAATGGTTCAACAACTCTAGTGGTGCTTCTTTGACCCAATCATGTATCGGGCTTAATAACTCCGGTATTTCGTTATCCGAAACATTTGTTATGTGTTCATCATTCGCCCCAATAATACTATAGGGCATTCCTGCACCTAATGTGTCTGATTTTTCGAATATATGTAGTTCAATGTTTGTCGAAGCACTTGAAATTAAATTTTTGCAAACATACAATGCACTTGGTCCGCCGCCTATGAGTGCAATCTTAGTAATCACATTACTTGAATTCATAAAGCAATTTATCGACTCAATTCAGAAATATATTTATATGAATTTTAAAATATTTTATAAAAAACGGCTATTGCCTTTCAAATAAATTAATTGTAAGATTTCATACCAAGTAATTTACCATTCCGTAATTGATGGTGTTAATGAATTCATTCAAAAAAAAAGAGGAGCATTCATAAAATGCTCCTCTTTTCGATATAGGTATGTCTACTTATTTCCTTAACCTTGAACAAGCAATTCATCTACAATTTGTTTTGCTACTTTCATGTCCAAATGCATTGCTTTTGTTAAATGTTCAGCAATATCTTTTTCTGTGTCAGATAAAACGCCATCAGCCAATAATAATTTCATTATCAAACCAAACAGAATTGCTTTATTGTCTTCTTCAATCCAAACGGCACTATGTTCAATTAAAGCATCGCTTCCTACTTTTCTATGTGCAAGCATGGCAGGTCTATAATAATCAGCAACATGTTTTCTATGGAATAAAGGTTGCTCTTCTAAAATGTGAAACATCGTTTCAATTTCAGAATCTGAAATATGTCCATCAATATGCATGCATGCATACATAATAGCAATCCATGCTTCCTGTTCAGATTCAGGGGTATATTTTTTTGGGGATGAGGAAGAAGATCCGAATATCTTTTTTAAAATGCTCATATCAATTAGGTGTTGAATGAATTCTATTTGTTAACTATGTTTCATATACGATATGAATATATTGACTAGATTTCATTTAAAGTTACTAATTTTCAACTGGTTTATTTATACGTAATTAGTAATTTTTTCAATAAGCCATTTCAACGATTTTAAATACATCTTCTGGTTTGATGTCTTTATGTTCGCCTAAAGCAACCCATCCTCGGCTTTTTAAGCGTTCAGATGCAAATGCTGCAGCCTTTTCATAGCTTTCTGTGTACTCAGATAATTTTGTTTTAATGTGAAGTGAATGGAAGAACGATTCTGTTTTTTCAATCGCAAGGGTTGCTTTTTCTTCAACCGTTCCTGTTTTAATATTCCATACACGTTCAGCGTATTGGGCTAATTTTTCTTTTTTACTATTGAATTTGTATCGATACAAGCTAGGTGCTATGATGGCAAGTGTACGTGCATGATCAATATTGTATAAAGCAGTTAATTCATGGCCAATAGCATGTACAGACCAATCGGTTGGTACACCTTTTTGAATCATACCATTCAAAGCCATGGTGCAGCACCACATAAAATCAGAGGCAACATCGTAATTTGTTTTGTCTTTCATGATTGTTGGTGCTATTTCAATCAAAGTCTGCATAATGCTTTCTGAAATACGATCTTGTAGTAGCGCATGCGCAGGGTAGGTCATATACTGCTCCAGAACGTGTGTAAATGCATCGGTTATTCCATTGGCTATCTGTCTGTCGGGAATCGATTGTATCACCTCAGGATCCAATACAGAGAACTGAGGGAATAAACCTGGTCCGCCCATGCCTAATTTTTCTTGTGTAGAACGACGGGTAATTACAGCACCTGAATTCATTTCGGATCCTGTAGCGGGAAGGGTAAGTACCGTTCCGAAGGGCATGCCTTTTTCGGTGCGTATGGGCTTCGCTAATATGTCCCAAGGTTCTGCACCTTCGTATAGTGCAGCGGATGATAAAAACTTGGTACCATCAATTACAGAGCCGCCGCCAACAGCCAATAGATAGGTAATTTTTTCTTTCTTAATAATTGCCAGTGCATCCATCAGTATTTCATATTCTGGATTCGCAGGAATGCCGCCAAATTCAATTACTTCGTAGGGTGCTAATGCTGCGATTACTTGTTCGTAAACGCCATTCGTTTTAATGCTACCGCCTCCGTACAACATCAACACTTTTGCATTGGTTGGTATTTCTTTCGCAAGGTTGGCTATTTGTCCTTTCCCAAAAAGGATTTTTGTAGGGTTTTTGAATTCGAAGTTGAGCATGAGGATTGAATTATGAATTATGAATTATGAATGATAAATTTCACGTGCTAATGAACAATGTTCATTATTAAATAAGTATCAATAAATTTAATCGTTACACAGCAGTTTCATTTTGAGAACAGAAATTTTAATCCAATTGTTCTTCTTGAGGACTTATATAAATTAAAAAATAAATAAAAATGTTGTTTGGTTTATAGTTGTAAGCATAACATTTGATGCCTCACCACTGTACACTAATTCTCTAAAAAGAAAAAGCCTCGCAAAATGCGAGGCTTTAACTCTTAAATGATTGGTATATATTAAAACTAAACTAGTTTAACATTTACTGCATTTAGTCCTTTTTTTCCTTTTTCAAGTTCGAAAGTTACTTCGTCATTTTCTCTGATCTCGTCAACAAGACCTGAAACGTGTACAAAATATTCTTTTCCTGATTCTTTTTCGATAATAAACCCAAAACCTTTTGAGTTATTAAAGAATTTAACTGTTCCGTTATTCATTATTATTGATGTTATTAATTTATCCAAATTTACAGAAATAATTTATAAAATGCTCAATTGATAGCTTTTTTTTTAAAAGATTTCTTTGTTGTACTATTTTGTGATAATTATTCTTTTATTCGATTTAATTTGTACTTTTCTATTAATTCGCTCACAATACGAGAAGTTCCTGTACTTGCTTTTTCATGAATCAAGGTCAAATTAGGATGTTTTTTCATACTAGGGATATTGGGATCAATCACAATTATCTGCACTTCACTTGAAACATAGTCGATTAAACTTGCTGCGGGATACACTTGTAAAGATGTTCCAATAACTATAAAAACATCTGCTTTGGAAGTGAGCTCTGCCGCAAATTCCATCATTGGTACAGCCTCGCCAAACCATACAATATTGGGGCGCAATTGTGATCCCTTCTCACATTTGTCTCCTAAATTTAATTCCCAACCCGATATGGGATAGATTTTTTTAGGATTTAACGTACTTCTACTTTCAAATAGTTTTCCATGTAAATGATGTATGTGTGTGGAGCCAGCTCGTTCGTGTAAATCATCAACATTTTGTGTTATAATATCAACATGGAAATACTGTTCTAATTCAAGCAAAGCTCGGTGTGCCGTATTGGGTTCTGCGTTCAATACATCTTTTCTACGCTTGTTATAAAAGTCTAGTACCAACGCAGGATTCTTTCTCCATCCTTCAGGAGATGCTACTTCCATCACATCATGACCCTCCCACAAACCGCCACTGTCGCGGAAGGTATTGATGCCACTTTCTGCTGAGATGCCAGCGCCGGTTAATATAACTACATTTTTCATTTTAATTGTTTCATAACAAATTCCAAAATACAAAAAAACAAATTCCAAACGGATATAAACAGTGTAAAGTTTAACGTGTTAAAGGGTAAAGATTAAAAAGTCCTTTCGTTTATTTAACATAAAAAAAGGAGAACAGTTAACTGTTCTCCTTTTAAGTTCTATAACAAATCGATTTTGGAATTTGTTTTTTGAATTTTGTGATTTGTAAACGTAGGAAATGATTGGTAATAATTTGCCT
>NZ_CALMGQ010000084.1 GCF_937863595.1 uncultured Cytophaga sp. | reverse complement strand
CGTTTACTCCAAATGCTTCTAATGTAAATGCAAAATATATACCTTCTGCTTTAGACAAAACAACTGGAAGTACAACCCTTACATTAACAACAACAGGTAATGGTACCTGTAAAGATTATTCTAGTACAGTACAAATAACGTTGAATCCGAAACCTACCATAGCTGGTAGTGTTCCGAATGATTCTATATGTACTGGAAATACCATTACTGCTACCGCAAATGTTACCAACACATCTTCATTCATTTGGAAAACAACAGGTACAGGTTCATTTAGTACAACAACGGGTAGCCCAACAGTGTACTCGCCTTCGCTAAGTGATGAAGCCAATGGTGGTGTGATTATTTATGCAAGTACGGTTGGTTCAAATCCATGTAAAGAAATTGAGCAGTATTTTGGTATTACAATATTACAATCTCCTTCTTCTTTAGTTAACGCTGGCTTTGATCAAACTGCTTGTGCAGATGCTGGCTTCTTCCCGCTGAATGGTAAGGTAGATGGTTTTGCTGGTACCGGTATTTGGACAAGTGGTACAGGTAAAGGTCGATTCTATCCAAGTCCAACAGATTTAAATCCTACATTCAAACCCGATCAATCGGATATTGATGCTGGTAGCTTAATCATAACATTAACATCTACAAATGTTGGTATTTGTGCTCCAAATCATGATGATATGTTATTAACCATTACTCCTGCACCTATTGTTGTTATTGCTCCAATACCACCATTGTGCGCGGATACCGCTTATATTCCGTTATCCCGATCCATTACAAATGCGTTAGGCGGAGAATGGTCTACTACAGGTACTGGTACTTTCTCTCCAAGTATTTCCGATGTGAACGCAGTATATGTTCCTTCTGATTTAGATAGAAAAAAAGGTAAAATTGGTGTTACAGTAACAAGTACAGGAAATGGTGTATGTAATGGATATTCAGATTTCTTCACCATTCGATTGACTCCTATACCAACCATCAATATTGGGCCGGACAAAATTGTTTGTGCCGATCAATTTGTAGAGTTATTGGCACAAACAACTGTGGCAACAGGTGTTGATTGGTCTTCATCTGGTTCTGGAATATTTGTGAATCCTACAACTACTCTTGCAAATCAGTATATCTTTTCAAATGCCGATACTACAAATAGAGTATTTAACATATTTGGTAAATCTGCAAATCAGGGATTGTGTAAACCAGTATATGATACCTTAAAAGTTACGATTCAACCGATACCTGTAATCATTGCTTCGGCAGACCAGTCTATTTGTGCTGATATTGGAACCGTAAAAGTGAGATCAAATATATATAATGCTACTGGAGTAAATTGGACAACGAATGGTACTGGATCATTCACACCAAATGCATCTGGCAACCCAGTTGTCTATAATGTTTCTCAAGCAGATGCAGCTGCAGGAAAAGGTAAGATCTATGTAACATCTACTAATTCTGGTGTATGTGGTTCTCAAACAGACTCTATAGATATATTTATATCTCCTATTCCTATTGTTACTGCTGGTGCACCCATTATTTGTGAAACTGTTTTAGGAGCACAATTAAATGGTAATGTTAATGGCTTTGCATTGACTGGTTCAGATACTTGGACATCAACTGGTACTGGTGTATTTGCTGTGAATAGTTCTACCTTGAATGCTACGTATTACCCTACTGCTGCAGATATTGCTGCAGGTTCGGTTACGCTTACATTAACGGCATCCAATTATGGTACATGTAAAGATGTAACGAGTTCTGCAACCTTGAAAATTGAACCGCTGCCAATTGCAAATGCTGGGCAAGATCAATATTCTTGTATAAATGCACCTGTTACGGTTTCTGCAAATAATACCAAAACTGGGGTGAGTTATTCTTGGACAGATGCTGCTGGTACAGAGGTGCAAGCACCAAATTCTAAATCACACACCTTTATCGTTACTGCAAATACGAGTCGTATTCTATTAGCAACAGATGGTAAAGGCTGTATTTCTAGAGATACAGTTAACATTACAACGTTTGATTTGCCTACGTTTACATTAACTCCAAACCCAGCGTGTTATAGCGAGAATCTGTTGGTTCAATCAAACCCTTCTCCGCAACCAATAGTACCTGGTATTTATCAATGGTTTGATAATGGAAAAATCATGACAGGACAAAATAAAACGTTCTTGATCGTTCCTGATACAGGTATCTATAATGTTCAATTCGCATTTGCTAATTGTAAGGCAGAAGGACAAGTACACGTAAATCCAGTACCTACAGTTAAAGCAAGCGATATCATTGCATGTGGACCGGGTGTATTAACTGCTAGTGCAATACCTGCAACTGCAACAATCAACTGGAGTTTAAATGGAACGCCTGCAGGATCAGGTAATACTATAAATATCACATCAGCTACTGATACCAGCAAGTATACTATTACCGTTACCAATCCGGCAACAACTTGTACAACTGTGGATAGTGTCTATGTAATTGGTTTACCAAAACCAAATATGGTTTCCATAGATTCTACATCTTGTGTAGGTTTGAAAGTAAAATTGACAGCCGTACCAACTAATATTCCGAATTTAAATCAGTTTTTACAACTGAACTATAAATGGAAGAAAGATGGTGGTGCTACTTTCTCAACAGATTCAACCATAATTGTATCTTCAGTTGGAACATATAAAGGATACCTATCAGTTGATCAATGTAAAGATTCATCTGTAAACGTTATCGGATTTTCGCCTTATCCTACATCTGACTTACCTGATAGATATGTGTATTGTCCAGATAATGGAGGATCTATTTCATTAAACCCAGGTGCGCAGGCCAACACCACATATAAATGGAACAATGGTGTAACAACACAAATAAATGTTGTATCTCCAGATTTAGATAGTATATATACTGTTAAAATTACAAATCAATTCAACTGCTCCATCTCAGATAAAACGTTGGTATACTTAATTTGTAAACCACATATTGATGTTCCTACAGCGTTTACTCCTGGGGTAGTCGGAAGTGTAGATCGATATTTCAGAGGATATGGTAAATACGAAGAGAATTATAAATTAATGGTATTTAACAGATGGGGAGAAATTATATTTATTACTACAGATAAATATGAAACTTGGGATGGTACGTACTTAGGTGAACCAATGCCATCTGGTACATATCCATGGATAGTTACGTATGAAGGTAGAGAACAATATAAAGGACCTTACAAACAAACTGGTTCAGTAACCATCATAAGATAAATAGTTCGAAACATTTAAAATAAAAACGGCCTCACTAGAGGCCGTTTTTATTTTAAATGCAATTTCGCAATAGCTTAGCTAAGAAACGTAATTTATTTTTGTTACTTTTCAAATCACTCCTAACGATATATCATCTAAATCATATTAATGAAGATTTCAGCACCTGAAAAAATTATGTGATATATTCCCACGCTGAATGATACCCATTATGCTGTTCAATGTATTCTTGAAAACTGGTGTAAAATTTTGAAGAAGATAATGTGGATGAATCGCCAATAACAATCAACTTTTTCCGAGCGCGTGTAATCGCTACATTCATTCTTCGTAGATCTTTTAAGAAGCCAATTTCTTGCTTGTCGTTAGAGCGCACTAAGCTAATGATAATAATATCTTTTTCTTGACCTTGAAAGCCATCTACCGTTTGAACTTGAATCGTACTGGTATTGATATGCTTTTCTTTTAATTGATCTCGAATGTATTGTACTTGCAATTTATACGGACTGATAATACCGATGCTTTCCGTAGGATATTCAAGTAATATAGATTCTAAAATAGTTAGGACTAAATTAGCTTCTTGAGTATTACAAATACCGTAAGGTGATTTAAGTAATTCTTCTTCATAGCCCGTACCAGCAGTATCAATAAACTGAATTACATTGTCATCTAATTGATGATGCTTGTTTCCTTCATGTGCGGTCAATTTATTTTCATAAAACCAATTGGAAGGAAACTGCATGATTTTTTCATTCATACGATACTGAATGGAAAGCATTTCAGAAATACTTTCTAAGGGCATCAACTTTTCAAGCAAACTCATAACCAAACCTTTCTTAGCAGCTTCATCCGATTTTACGGTTGGTGGTAACTGCAAATGATCTCCAACTAAAATTACTTTTTTTACTTTTTGAATTGGAATCCAACACATGGGTTCCAATGTTTGACCCGCTTCATCAAAAATAAGGGTATCAAACTTTTCTTTCCCCACTTCCCTATGCATCGATACTACAGGAGTACATGTCACAACCTGATTTTTAACTAATACACTTTTTTGTAAAAAATGCAATTGGTCGTCTGATTGTCCTCTTAAGTTTTTTGCTTCTTTTATAATTGCTTTACGTTGTTCGCGTTCTTCTTGGTCAAAATTACGTTTGTATTTGCTCGCCATTCTGAAAAACTCTTCCGCTCTTTTCTTTAATTCTTTTACCAAAGAAAATTGTGGATGATTTACCACTTGTCGCTCTAAACAATATTGTAAATTTTGTTCTGTAATTTTTGAAGGGTTTCCCAATCGAACCACAGGAATATTGCTTTTAGCGATGCGTTCGGTTAACACATCTACAGCTGCATTGCTCGATGCGCATACCAATACGCGTTCCCCTTTTTCAACCAATGTCTTTACAATTTCAACAATCGTAGTTGTTTTTCCAGTTCCTGGAGGTCCATGTATCACTGCAACATCCGATGCTTGTATGGCTTTCAACCATGCTTTCTGTTGAGATGCATCTAATAGAGCTGGAACCGTAACATGTTCTTTTGTATTAAACGATGGATTTTTTTCTCCTAAAATTACATCTCGTAAACGAAGAGCATCTTTATTTACCCCATCGTCTGAAGCCCAGAAATCAAGGCTTGACAACATGGTTTCATAACTATGTTTATCGAACATTTTATCCATGCCGATTTTGCCATCTGACAACCAATCGGGTGCTTCATCTTTCATCAACTGAATGGTCACTTGATTTCCACTAGATGCAGTAATGTAACCATCTACAAAATCTTCTTTTGTATTGCTATGTTGTTGATTCGAAAACACACGGACTTTATCTCCCGAATAAAAAAGGTTTGGAGTATCAAATTCATATTTCCGTTCTACCTCAATATGTAAGCGTTCTGCAAAACCATAGTATTCTGATTTAATAAAAAGTGGATACCATGTAATCCCAACTTCTTTGCGCTCTTGGACAGATTGTTTTGCTAATTCTTCTTCGTAGATTTTAGCATCTTCATTCATTTCAATTTTCAAGAGATTTTTAAGTGCTTGAAAATATTCTTTAGCTACACCCATTATGATTCTTGTTGCTTTGTGTCTATAACAGTGCACAATTCAGTGTACCATGATTCACCATATTTACGAATAAGTGGGCCTTTTAAAAATTTATAAATGGGAACCCCTAATGCTTTTCCATTCGAACACGCCGGCTTACAAATACTCCAACGATCGTAATTTAATGCATCAAATTCATCGTATTTGGTAATGCGTATCGGATACAAATGACAAGATATCGGTTTTTGAAATGTAACTTTCCCTTCAATATATGCTTGTTCAATACCACATTTTAAAATGCCTTTGGGATCATAAATGGCATAGGCACACTCTCTATTATTCCCTATAGTAGGAGTTACTGGTTCGCCTTCTTCATCTGTCACAGAAGTACCTTCTTTTTCGATGGCTTTAATTCCATCTTTCGATAAATAAGGCTTTACTAAAGGATAGATTTCTTCCAAAATAAGTGCTTCTTCTACATCCAATGGGGCGCCCATATCGCCTTCTACACAACAAGCGCCTTTACATTTAAGCAAATCACAAACAAAAAATTTCTCAACTATGTCTTCGCTGATAACAGCATTCCCTAAAGAAATCATATAATTTTATAATTTATCAACATATTTATTCTATCTACAAAGATAATGGTTTTAAAGGGGATTAAATTGTAAATTTAAGGTATAAAATAATGTCAAATAAATGAGTTACTTAGATTCATTAAATGAAGTACAACGTCAAGCGGTAGAACAAACCGAAGGGCCTGTAATGATTATAGCTGGTGCAGGATCTGGAAAAACCCGTGTACTTACCTATCGTATAGCTCATTTAATCCGAAAAGGTGTTGAACCATTCAATATATTATCCTTAACTTTTACGAATAAAGCTGCAAAAGAAATGCAGAAACGTATTCAGGCAGTTTGCGGCAATGAAGCTAAAAACGTAATGATGGGTACGTTTCACTCTGTATTTTCTAAAATACTCCGTGTTGAAGCAAGTCGCATTGGTTTTCCAAGTAATTTTACGATTTACGATACAGAGGATTCGAAATCGATGTTGCGTACAATTCTAAAAGAACAAGGCTTAGATGATAAAGTATATAAGCCGAATACCGTTTACAATAGAATTAGTGCTGCTAAAAACAGATTGGTTTCCTATACGGAATATTTAAATAACCCGAACTTTATTGCAGACGATCGTGCAGCACTCCGCCCTGAAATGGGTAAAATTTACAAAACCTACCAAGAACGTTTGATTCGTGCAGGAGCAATGGATTTTGATGACTTATTATTTTATACTTATAAGCTTTTCAACGACCATCCAGATGCCTTGAATAAATACCAACACCGTTTTAAATACATCATGGTGGATGAGTTTCAAGATACCAATATTGCGCAGTACAACATTACCAAAAAATTAGCTGCGATGAATCGTAACATCTGTGTTGTTGGTGATGATGCACAAAGTATCTATGCATTCAGAGGAGCAGACATTCAGAATATTTTAAATTTTGAAAAAGATTACTCTGAGCTAAAGGTTATTAAATTAGAACAAAATTATCGTTCGACTAAAACCATTGTTGAAGCGGCAAACAATGTTATCACAAAAAATAAAGCACAGTTAAAGAAAGATGTGTGGACATCGAATGAATCTGGCGAAAAAATAAATGTATATAGAGCTGCAAGTGATAATGAAGAAGGTCGAATCGTTGCACAAACTATTTTTGAAAATAAAATGAATTTACAATTGCGGAACAATGATTTCGCAATTTTATATAGAACAAACTCTCAATCTAGAAGTTTTGAAGAATCGCTTCGTAAGCTAAACATCCATTACAAAGTGGTTGGAGGCATGTCTTTCTATCAACGTAAAGAAATAAAAGATGTACTCGCCTACTTGCGTTTTGTAATGAACGATCAAGACGAACAAAGCTTCAGGAGAATTGTAAATTTCCCCAAACGTGGTATCGGTGATACAACCATCGCTAAAATTTTTGTTATTGCAGATGAACAAGGCACAAGTGTATGGGATATTCTTTGCAATGCAAAAAGTGTAATGACGGGCAGACTTGTAACCTTATTTGAAGGATTTGTCGATTTAATTAAGTCGTATAAAGTTTTAGCAAATAATAAAGATGCATTTGAGGCTGCAAACGAAATTGCGAAACAATCGGGTTTATTAAAAGAATTATACGAAGACAAAACGGTTGAAGGGATTGCACGTTATGAAAACGTTCAAGCATTATTAAATGGTATTAAAGAATTTGTTGATCGTCCAGATCAAGAAGACAAATCACTCGGTACGTATTTACAAGAAATATCCTTATTAACGGATACTGAAAACGAGAAAGAAGATAAAGATTACGTAACCTTAATGACGATACACTCTGCAAAAGGCTTGGAGTTTAATCAAGTATTTGTTGTTGGTATCGAAGAAGATTTGTTCCCTTCTGCAATGATGCTGAATAGCAGAGCAGATTTAGAGGAAGAACGCAGATTGTTTTATGTTGCCATTACGCGTGCGGAAAAGCGACTTACCTTAAGTTTTGCAACCTCTCGTTATCGATTCGGACAATTAAAGAGTTGTGCCCCGAGTAGATTCTTAGAGGAAATTGATCCGAGGCATTTGCAAATGACAAGTATTACAGCAAATTCCATTAATGCTCAAGAACAATCCCCCGCTTTTGTTGGTATCAAACCTAAAGCAGGTCCACCGGTTCAGTTAAGAGCAAAAGCTGCTCCTGCTTATACTCCTTCTCCAGATTTCAAGCCAAGTGATACCAGCAACCTAACGACTGGAATGAAGGTAGAACACCCCAAATTTGGCTTTGGAACGGTAAAAGACATACAATCGAATGGTACAGACCGTAAAGCGGTGATTGATTTTAAAGATTTAGGAGAAAAAACATTAATTCTTAGCTTCGCGAAACTGAGAATTCACGAATCTTAGTTAACTTGAGGCATTAATACTAAAAAAATGACATTAATAACAGGAGAACCGGGTACGGGCATTGTATTAAAAGAATACGGTAAAAACATACAAAAAATTGTAGACTGGATTTTAAAAGTTGAAGATAGAGATCAGCGTACCAAATATGCTAATACCTGTGTTGAATTGATGCGCCAATTAAATCCAGGCGCAAGAGATTTGGATGAACAAACAACAAAACTTTGGGATCATCTTTTTATCATGTCTAATTTTAAATTAGATGTTGATACGCCTCACCCAATGCCTGACATAGCAGTGCTTGGTAAAAAACCAGAACGCGTTCCATACAACCATAACAATCTTCGATACAAGCATTACGGTAAAAACATCAATTTACTTATTGATCAAGCCGTGTTGAAAGAAGATGGCCCTGAAAAAGAAGATACAATTATCTATATCGGTCGTTTAATGAAGCGCTTGTACAGTACATGGAATAAAGAAAATGTAGAAGACGAAGTTATCGTTGAACATTTGATTGAATTATCTAAGAAAAAATTACACATCGATATTGCGAAGGTAAAAGCAGAACGTTTGTTTGATACTGTTGGTGGCGTGGTTGCAGATAGCCGAATCCCATCAAATTCTTCAAGCACAAGAACGAATATGCATTCACGCAGAACTAATTCAAATAGCAGTGGCTATTCGAATGCTGGCAATGGCAATAGTACTAGCGCAAGTAGATATCAACAAAATAAACCAAGAAGAAGAAACTAATGGCATCTTTTGAAATTACAGGTGGAACAAAATTACGTGGTGATATTACTCCACAAGGTGCGAAGAATGAAGCATTACAAATACTTTGTGCTGTTTTAATATCTCCTGAACCCATTGTTATTCATAATGTACCCAACATTATTGACGTCAATAAACTCATAGAGTTGTTAAACGACATGGGTGTATTGGTAACAAAAATCACCTCTTCCTCTTATCGTTTTGAGTCTAAAGACATTAATCTTGATTTTTTAGATACAGAAGAATTTAAAAAGAAAGCGTCTGCCTTACGTGGTTCTATTATGATCATTGGACCGCTTTTAGCTCGTTTTGGGAAAGCTAAAATGCCAAAGCCAGGTGGAGATAAAATTGGTAGAAGACGATTGGATACACACTTCATTGGATTGCAAAAATTAGGTGCATCTTTTGATTACGATTCAAACGATAGCTTTTATAATATACATGCAGCCGAATTGAAAGGTTGCTACATGTTATTAGACGAAGCATCCGTAACAGGTACAGCAAATGTTGTATTAGCTGCTGTAATGGCAAAAGGTGAAACAACGATTTACAATGCAGCATGTGAACCCTATTTACAACAATTGTGTGCAATGCTTAACCGCATGGGTGCAAAAATTAGTGGTATCGGATCTAATTTATTGAAGATTGAAGGTGTTGATTATTTAGGAGGAACAGAACACACAATCCTTCCTGATATGATTGAGATTGGCAGTTTTATTGGTCTGGCAGCAATGACGGGTTCTGAAATTACAATCAAAAATTGTAGAATAGATATGCTAGGTTTAATCCCTTCCGTTTTTCAACGCTTAGGTATTAAATTAGAATTTAGAGGAGATGATATTTTTGTTCCCGAACAAGAATATTATGAAATAGATACATTTATTGATGGTTCTATTTTAACTGTTGCCGATCAAATTTGGCCAGGCTTCACTCCTGACTTATTAAGTATAGTATTGGTTGTTGCAACCCAAGCACGCGGATCAGTATTGATACATCAAAAAATGTTTGAAAGTCGTTTGTTCTTCGTAGATAAGTTGATTGATATGGGTGCGCAAATAATATTGTGTGATCCACATAGAGCAACTGTTATTGGTCTTGGCAAACAAGTACCATTAAGAGGAATCTCTATGTTTTCTCCAGATATTCGCGCAGGTGTTTCATTACTAATTGCAGCCATGTCTGCACAAGGAAAATCTACCATTCATAACATTGAGCAAATAGATCGTGGATACCAAAATATCGATGATCGTTTAAATGCTTTAGGTGCAAAAATTAAACGTTTAAACTAATCTACACTCCATGGGTACTTTTAAAAAAGTTGTTGGTATACTCCTTTTAATGCTAATTTTATTCTTAGCATTTATGATGTTTGGTTCTTATGGAGATGGATATAGAGCTGGCGCATTAACTAAGGTTGCCAAGAAAGGTATTATTTTCAAAACAAATGAAGGTGAAATGTATACGGCTACAGTTATTAATAGCAGTGGCAATGCAGGAGATGCTGATGGTAGTGGTGTAATCAATAATATTTGGTACTTCTCTATTAAAAACGACCCAACATTATTATTGAAGTTAGAAAATGCCTTATTAAATGGACATCGCGTTAAAGTACACTACCACCAAAAATTTTGGAAACTATTTTGGATTGGAGATAGCAAATATGTTGTGGATGATGTAGAGATTTTGAAAGCAAATCCTGAAGCTGAATCTAACTAATACACATCTCTTTTAATATTGAATCATAAGCCGAGAACTCTCGGCTTATTTTTTTGTATGTGGCCAATTCAAAATCTTTGAAATCAAAACCGGGAGCTACGACACAACTTACCAATACAAAACCTTTTTTGTTTAGCACACGTGAACCAAACCACGCTCCTGCTGGCACAGTATAATGCAACACTTCGCCATTTTGCAGATCCCGTCCTAATTTTTGAACCGTGAGTTCTTCTTGATGAAGTACAATAATTTCCAATACATCGCCATCGTGATAATACCATTGTTCATCTGATTTGATTCGATGCAAATGTGATCTTTCTTCGCTGTGCAATAAAAAAAAGATAGAAGTCGCAGTATTCCTTTTTTCAGTATCACTTGTTTCAATTTCAGAAACTGAACGATATGTTTCTTTATAATGTCCACCTTCGGGATGTGCGAGTAGATTTAAATGTTCGATGTAGAAGGATGCCTTGGACATTTGAATTAATTATGAGTTATGAAATATGAGTCAATGTCGTTTAGTTAATGATTGTTGTAACCTGCTAGAAGTACTATGTATACGCAAATAGTTTTGGTTTTATACCGAACATATACGCTTTCTATTTCAGCACTGACCCCAGTCGGGGTCATATCTTTATAGCACAAACAACACAATAAACATATACGCGCTCCCGAAGGGAGCATGTTATTCAAGGTATAAAAGCGATCAATCCCTTCGGGATTCCGCGTATCTATCTATTGGATATTATTTTACTATAAATATTCGACCCCGACTGGGGTCGGTCTTAACTAAACGGCATTGAATTATGAATTTTCTTGCGCTACTCTTAATCGAAGCCAATGTAGCGATAATAGTGTTTAGCTAAGCGGCACAAATATCTATTTTTTGTTAGTAATCTTTGACTATTTTATTTAATTGCAGTCAAAGACTGCCTAATAAAACACTCCATTCAAAGACTGGTGCGAGAGGCTGTAGATGGATGTATTACCAAATAACGCTACCGTTGCTTATTAGAAAATATTATTTCACCTTAAATTAAAAATCCCGATTATTTTCATAACCGGGATTTCAATACTTATTTTGAATGCATCCTTATGCGTAGCTATTTAACATTACAGGCATAACAAGCATTAATATATCTTCGTGTTCATCTTTCTCTGCTGGAGTAATGATACCCGCTCTGTTTGGTGCAGAAAAGTGCATAGAGATTTGAGGTGTATCTAAATTACTTAACATCTCAACTAAAAACTTCGCATTGAATCCTATTTCCATATCTTGACCTTCAAATTCGCAAGACAAACGTTCGTTTGCTTCGTTTGAGAAATCTAAATCTTCTGCAGAAATTTGTAATTCGCTACCTGCTAATTTTAAACGAACTTGATGTGTCGTCTTATTTGCATAGATAGAAATACGTTTTAATGAATTCATCATATCTGTTCTTGCAATGGTAAGAACATTTGGATTTTCAACTGGAATTGCATTTTCGTAATCAGGAAAACGCTCATCAATCAAACGACAAATCATTTTAATGTTGTTAAAGCTGAAAAATGCATTTGAAGCATTATATTCAATTTTAACATTTGTATTTTCTGAAGGCAATGAAGATTTCAATAAATTCAATGCCTTTTTAGGAATAATCAATGTATTAGACATTTCAGAAACAATATCTGTACGTCTGTAACGAATTAAACGATGTCCGTCTGTAGCTACAAACGTTGCATTCGATTCCGTCAAGGAAAGGTAAACACCCGTCATTGCCGGCTTTAATTCATCGTTGCTAGCAGCAAAAATGGTAGAAGAAATAGCACGATTTAATATGTCTGTAGAAATATCAACGCTGTATCCGTTTTTTACACCAGGTACTTTTGGGAAATCGGTAGCGTTTTCGCCAGACAATTTATAACGACCGTTGTCAGAGCTAATTTCGATGCTGTATGTTTCAGGATCAATTGTAAACGTTACAGGTTGCTCTGGTAAGTTTTTCAATGTATCCAATAAAATCTTTGCAGGAACAGCTATGCTACCTTTTGCTTTAGCCTCAACAGCTATTTCAGTAATCATAGAAGTTTGCAAATCAGAAGCTGAAACGATAAGCATACCGTCTCCTATTTCAAAAAGAAAATTTTCTAGAATAGGTACAACAGGATTTGTTGTAATGACGCCATTTATAGCGGTTAATTGCTTTAGTAAAGCATTTGAAGAAACGACAAATTTCATTCTTGAAAGTTTTTAGATTAAACCAAAAATAGTATTGTAAAATTAAATAATTGTGAACGAATATTCTAAAGAAAAGTAGCTTACTTATCCATAAACCACTGTTTTCGTACCAATAACTTATAAATAAGCTCAGGATTTAACGTTACCAACTCTCCGTTATCCACAATTTTCGCATATAATGATTTTGTTCCCGGTAAAGCTTTATAGATCTGTATCGTTTTTGACTGTGTTTTATCAATGTCAATCAATGTTAAGGTTACTTCTGGATTTTGGCTTTTCAACAAATAATCCACAGAATCTCGTTCCTTATCTACTAGGTAATTTTCAACATTAATGCGTTGGAATGCACTTAAATAGGTGTATAACTTTGTTGAATCAGCACTTTTCATGTTGACAACATGGTAATTACCCAAATTCTTTTCAATTTTAAATCCATCATCTGGTGCAGAAGCATAATTTAATTCAATCTCTTGAATGCTCCCAATCGAATTACGATAGAGTGCTTTATTTCTCCAATCGCCCGCTTTTAATTTGAATAAATCCGATAAATCTCCTGTAAACCCAGGAACATAAATGATATACGGTTCGGCATCTTTTGAACTTAAATAATACGAACTATTCTTATCATTTTCGTTTGTTATAATCCAAAACGAAACGGTATTCTCTTCTGTTTTTACTTCTACCTCAACACCTTCTCGAAGCAATTGTTTTTTAATCTTATCTCTAAGCTCAGTAGATACAGGCATTTTAACTTCCATGCGCGCTAAACCTAATTTCATCGTTGTTACAATGTCTCTGCGCACTTCATACTTAGAATCTATAAACCAAGTAGTGCTTGTCTTAGGTGCAACGTAATGCGTCTCACCTTTTACCGTAAAAGAAACTTTAGTAATATCACTCGTATCAATTGCGATAAAATCATTGTATACAGGTTTACCAAAGTGGTCTTTACTTATAGAAGTATACAAGGCCCAGAAGCCTGTCACAATAGCTATAACAAATAATATTTTTACGCGAGTAGTAATTCCTTTAAGCATATTAAATTAATTCGTACGTGGTGTTCCGTATTTCTTTTTACGCCAAACATAGCGACCAATACCATAAAGTATAACTAAAAGTATTGGAACAAGAATATTTAATACTTGCCAAAACTTTTTATCATTTTTAATTTTCTGCGCATCTAAAGGACGAAGGACTACTTCTTTTTCACGAACCAATAATAGTTCTTCTTCCATTAAGTAATCAACTGCATTCATTACAAATTCTTTATTCGAAAAAATGTAACGCATGTCTCTATCATAACCTAGTGGCACCGGCATGTTGCGTTTCGAATCGTATTCATTACGAATTAAATCTACATCTGCACAAACAATTATTTTTGATGGTTTTAGATTTTGTGAAAGCATAGCTCCTTCAACAGGCAAGGGTTTGCTTTTATACAACGAAGTAAATTCTCCCTCTAATAAACACACCAAAGGTTTACTTCCACCAGAGAACGATTCTGTAACTGGATCTTTTTTCAGTTCATCTAAGTCGATTTGAAAAGGAACTTGTATTTCTTTTGATTGAGGGGATGTCTGAATAAGTATGGTTTTCTTAATACCTACAGCTTTAACCGTGTCTATTGAGCCCGCAAATCGAAAAACGATAGCGTCCATATTTTTAACAATTGGATGTGTACCAAATTGATACACGATTGGGTAATACGGAAAGTTGATGGCTTGCATTTCTCCATTCAAACCTGTTTGTATAACGGTTTTAGCACAGTTCAAATCTTCAACCACAGATTGATTCATTCGAACACCGTACTTAAACAATAGATCATCTAAATTTAGACTTTTACTTAGACCAAATGTTTCTCCATTTTTCAAACTATCTTTTCGAATATCAATCGCATCGTAAGCAAAAAAAGCTTTACCACCAGAAACAACAAATTGATCAAGAATAAATTTCTCCTTTTCAGTATATTCGGTTTTAGGTCCAATAACCATAGCTAAATCCACTCCTTTTAAAGCAGTTAAACTATCTAATCGAACGCGTTTAACAGCATAAAATTCATTTAAACTATTCGTAATATCTTCTAGATTTTCTTTCGACGGTTCGCCATGTCCATCTATGATAGCAATCGTTTTGTATTCTTTAATACTTAGTTTACGAATTGCTTTTAACAATTCAAATTCTACTCCTTCTACTGCTTGGTTGAGCTGTTCTTCATCGGATTGGACTTTATTTCCTTTTAAAAATTGAACAGGGGTTTCATTTTGCTTATAACTAACGATGGCACCAGGAAAAATAAACTTCTCCGTTTTGTTTCCATTTTTCTCTTCTAAGAAATACTTTGGTTGCAATCCTCTTTGAGCGATCAATCTAAATCCTCTTTCTCGTAATTGTTTATCTTCTTCCGCAGATGGATTTATAAAACGATATTCTAATTTGGTATTTGAATATGCTTTAAATTGATCTAACTTTTCTTTGATTGATTTTTTTAAGCGTTCATAATCGGGACTTAAATCCCCATCCAAAAATATCTCCACATATACATCACCATCCAGATAGCTTAGAACTTTTTGAGTAACAGGGGAAATGGAGTAACGTTTGTCTTGCGTAAAATCTAATCGAAAGAAATTTTCAGACAAAATTATATTAGCGAATACCAAAATGGCAATCACTAATATATATTCAAGTATATCGTTTATTTTCTTCACCGTATTTACCACTTTCTACTTCCTAAAACCAATCGTGTAGATAAAAGCATGATGCCAATTACTGTTAAAAAGTAACAGACATTTCTTGAATCCACTACACCTTTACTGAGTGCATTGTAATGATAATCTAATCCCAAAGGTAATAATGAAACTGAAGAACCTTTCCATAAGTCTAAACTTGCAAGATGGTTAAATCCATTATAAGTAACATAGCACAAAATCAATGCGAGTATAAATGACACAATTTGATTGGTACTTATTGCGGATGCAAAAATACCCGCAGATGTAAATACACAGCCCAATAAAAACAAACCAATGTACGAAGATGCTACGGCTGCAGAATCGATGTTGCCGACGGGTTTCCCTAAAGAATAAACTGATATATAATACAAGATTGTAGGTATCAAGGAAAATGCAACCAAGGCGCATGCGGATAAATATTTTCCCATTAATAAAGACCAATCACTAATTGGTTTCGTAAGTAACAATTCTATTGTACCATCTTTTTTCTCTTCTGCAAAGGAACGCATGGTAATGGCAGGAATTAATAATAAGAATGCTAATGGACCGTAAGAAAATAGTGTATCCAATTCTGCATATCCATAATCCAATATACTAGTCTCTGGCAGCAACCACATGAAAACACCTATAAACGTCAAGAATACCAATACGACCAAATAGGCAATCAATGAATTTAAAAATACAGCAATTTCTTTTCGAAAGATGGTTAACATACGATGTGTTATTTTACGGAAGTTAGTTCTCTGAAAATATTTTCTAAGGATTGTTCTTCCACTTTCATTTCTATTAACGTCCAACCTTTTTCAGCGCAGGCTTTAAATATGATTGGTCTTGTATCGGCTTCAGTCGTAACAAACAATTCATATACGTTTCCTTGCACATGCTTTACTTCTGAAACAAATTCAAAAGAAGAAAATTGGTATATATCGACTTGCTCTGTAAATTCCAATCGAATGATTTTTACAGAGGCATTCAAATTACGTATTTCTGAAATGGATTTATCTGCTACGATTTTGCCTTTATTGATAATGATTACTTGGTCACACAATGCTTGTACTTCTTGCATGATGTGCGTTGAAAAAATAACCGTTTTATCTTTAGCAATCGTTTTAATAACTTTTCTAATTTCTAGGATCTGATTGGGATCCAAACCTGTTGTAGGTTCATCTAAAATCAAAACTTGTGGGTCATGTAACAATGCTTGAGCGAGCCCAACACGTTGACGAAAACCTTTAGATAAAGCACCTATTTTTTTGTATTGTTCAACATGCAAGCCACACAAATCAATCATGTCACTGATGCGCTTTTGTAACATCGTACCTTTCATGCCGTAAAGTCCCCCGGTAAATTTTAAATATTCCTGCACATACATATCCAAATACAAAGGATTATGTTCGGGTAAATATCCGATTTGACGTCGAACTTCAAGTGGATTGGCAATGACATCATAGCCACACACTTCAATTGTACCTTCTGTAGGAGGAATAAAGCAAGTGGCAATCTTCATGGTGGTAGATTTACCAGCGCCATTCGGACCTAAAAAACCAGTAATTTGTCCTTTATTGGCTGTAAAAGATATTCCATCCACAGCATGCTGTGTTCCATATACTTTAACCAAATCTTTTACCAACACCGACATATATTAGGGGATTTTATCAAAAATACGGATATTTTCTGAGTATTTGTTCTTGAAACAACGCAATTATTGAATATCTAACTTTAATGCTTTTTAATCGATTTATTAGTATGCTTTTATAATTATATCGGCAAGAAATCAAACCGTAAATAATTGATTAACACGCCCTGTTTCAAATATGTTTTTTCATAGGTCGTTTGAATATCATGGTGTTCAGACAACATCTCTGAATTATATAAGTCATGTGTAAAGATAAGATTCGCAATTTTCAAATCAGGATTTGTTAGCACTTCTAATGTATGATCAAACAATATCCTATTGTCTGTTTTGAAAAAAACCTTCCCTCCTTTAGGCATCATTCGTCTATATATATTCATAAATCGTAAGCCTGACAATCTAAGCTTCGCCTCGCCTTCCCTCGGTTTCGGATCTGGAAATGTAATCCAAATGCCATCTACTTCATTGGGTTCAAAAAACTCTTCTAGATTTTGAAGTTTAGTACGAATGAATGCAGTATTGGTAAGACCTGTTTCAATAGACAATGAACTCCCTTTCCACAAACGAGCGCCTTTAATATCTAATCCAATATAATTGATATTTGGATTGAGTGCCGCTAAACCCGTTGTGTATTCAGCTCTTCCACAACCAACTTCTAATACGATTGGATTCGAATTTGTAAAATATTCGTTCCACTTACCTTTGTAAAATTTATAATTATCTTTTTCTGGCTGAAAAAGATTGTGTACTTCATCGTTCCATTTGAAACGCATTAATTTTTTACGTGCCATTGTGTTAATTCAATGCTAATTCTCCTAATACATATAGACTTCCACCCACCCAAATAACATCATCCGTATGGGATTCTTTTTTAGCTTGAGCTAAGGCTTCATTTACATCCATAATTGCAAGTCCTTGCAATCCATGTTTTATTGCCAATTCTTGTAATTCCCTTGCTGTCATTGCACGTGGATTACTCGACTGACAAAAATAATAACTCGCATCTATAGGTAAAAATGATAAAACAGTTGACACATCTTTATCTTTTACCATACCAATAACGATATGTGTTTTTTTATTTAATCGAATCAATTGTTGCATCGATAGATTCATGCCGGCTTCGTTGTGTGCGGCATCTAATATTATCAATGGATTGTTTTGTATTATTTGCCAACGTCCTTTAAAACCAGAAAGCACTTGTACATGTGCCAACCCATCTACTATTGATTCAGGAGAGATATTCCAGCCTTTTGAGTTCAACACATCAATAACACTAAGTACACCCAAACAATTCTTAATTTGATACTCCCCTCCTAAATCTAAGCGTAGAGCATGCACTTCTTGTGTCGCATTCTTTATTATATTCAATTCAAATGCTCGTTCATTATGTGCAGTTGATTCAATAGTATAATCACTAGATGCTTCAATCAATGGTGCTTGTAATTGAGCAGCTTGAGACTTATAGATAGTATTAATTTCTGATTGAAATTCAGAGAGTACAATTGGCGTATTTTGTTTAATGATTCCAGCTTTTTCTTTTGCTATCTCTTCAATTGTAGAACCTAAAAATTGTGTATGATCTAAACTTACATTTGTGATTAGGCAAATCTCTGGGTGAATAATATTGGTAGCATCCAATCTTCCGCCCATGCCTGTTTCAATAATTGCTATATCAACTTCTTGTTTGGCAAACCAATGAAATGCCAATATGGTTGTTATTTCAAAAAAAGAAGGTTTGAAGGTATCGAAAATGGAAGTGTTTTTTGTTACAAAATCTACTACTTCAGACCTAGGTATTTCAATTCCATTTATACGAATCCGTTCTGTAAAACTATGAATATGTGGGGATGTATAGAGTCCTACTTTATATCCAGCTTTTTGTAAAATAGCAGACAACATACTTGCGCTACTACCTTTACCATTGGTACCGGCTATATGAATGGATTTGAATTTGAGATGCGGATTGTTGCATGCAGCAGAGATGCCCAATACATTTTCTAAGCCTGGCTTATATGCTAAACCTCCCTGTCTTTCAAACGCGGGATATTGGGTATATAAAAATTGAATGACTTGATTGTAATCCACAAATTAATTTATACGGAATACAAACGTAACAGTACCTGTAGAAAATGGAGCTGAGGTAGAATTGTCTCTATTCTTTTCGAATTCCATTCTTTTAATTTCTTCTTTACAACGTTGAATTAAGGCTTCCCCAACTTGTGTTTCGATTACATTAATGCCAATAATGCTTCCTCTGTCATCTATTTTTATAGAAAAAACAACTTTGCCAGCTTCCTTATTAACATTATCTACCTTTGGATCGGCATCTAAATGCCAGCCAGCCATCGATACGGCACCACTACCACCAGTACCGTCGCCTTTACCACCATCGCCTGGGTATAAACCATGCGAATCAATTTTTCCTTCTTCAGCGCCTTGGTTCCCTGTCTTATTGCTTTTCCCATCACCAGATGGATTAGACTTTTCCGTGACTTTTTGATCGGTTGGTTTAGTATCAGATGTATTATTGGTTTTAGGTTCCGTTACTTTAACAGGCGTTTGCTCTTTAGGCTTAGTGTCAGGGATTGTATGCTCACTCGCTAAATCAGACTTCGTTACGTCTGCAGGATCAGTAGCTGCGGCAGCCTCCGTTTGCTCGGGTGTTACTGTTGCTTCTGTCGTTGCAGGATCTTTTGTATTGGTTTCTCCTGAACCTGCATTATCAAATCCAAAATTAATTTCAACACCTGGCATACCAGGAGTTGGCGGATCAGGTTGTTCCCAAACGATTACAAAGAAAAATAATAAAATAAATAACGCATGTATCCCTGCAGATACAATTAAACCCGTGCGTTCTTTATTTTTCTCCTCTTGGTGAGTCATTTTTTATTGTTCCGTTTTGGTAGCTAACGATACTTTTGCACCTAAACTATTTGCAATACTTGCAACTTTAACAAAATATTCGGTAGGTACTGCTTTATCAACGTGAAGCACTACGAATTTATTATCAGATACTTTTGATAAAGCAGATTTTAGTTCAGCTTCTAAATTTTCTAAGGTAACTTGTTTCGGCCCAACCAAAAACTTCATATCGTTGGTTATTGTTACTGAAACTTCAGCTGCTTGAATATTATCGCTTTTCTTAGTAGTAGGCAAATTAACTGGCAAACCAGATGGAGTTACAAAATTAGAGGTTAGCATAAAGAAAATTAGCAACAAGAATACCAAATCTGTCATAGATGACATATTGAAATCTGCTGTAACTTTATTTCTTCTTTTTAATTCCATGTTATTTTGGTTGCTGAAGAAGTTCTAAAAATTCTATAGAAGCAAATTCCATTTGGTAAATAATGCGTTGCAATTTACCAACCAAATAATTGTATGCAGCTAATGCAATGATACCAACAATTAATCCAGCTACAGTTGTAACCATCGCTTCATACATACCTGCAGATAACAATTTCGGACTGATTGTTCCTTCTTCTTGAGAGATCGCAATGAAGGCTTGAATCATACCCGTAACAGTTCCTAAGAAACCAAGCATAGGTCCTAATGCTGCAATAGATGCTAATAATGCTAGATTTTTCTCAAGTCCGTAGACTTCAATTTTACCTACATTTTCAATAGAAGCTTCAATAGTATTTAGAGGTGTTCCAATTTTAGAAAGACCTTTTGAAATCATTCTTGAAAAAGGCGTATCTACTTGTTCGCACTGCATTTGTGCAGATTTAATATCTCCTTGAACCACATACGATTTAATTTTATCTAAAAACGCTTGCGGATTTTTATCAAATTTACGGTAGGTTAAATACCTCTCAACTGTAACATATATTGCAAAGAACGAACAAAGGAAGATAGGAATCATAATCCACCCTCCTGCTTGAATCAATGATATTAACGTTACGTCTTTATGTGTAACTACTGTTGCTGCATCTTCTGCAGTTGTTGTAGCAACTTCATTTAATTGAAGTAAAACTGAAATGATTGTTTGAAACATAAAATCTAAATACTAATATTTTTTTATCCAACTTCCTGAATAGGTATTCTGAAGAGATGCATATTCAACATTTGCAGCCTCCATTGAATCATATGAACCTACTGCAACTTTATAGTAACCGTTTGCATCTAGTGGCAACTTAACAACTCCTTTATGACTGTTTAGTAATTTAGAATACAAACCATCTGCATTACTTTCATTTTTAAATGAACCTATAACAACATAATATTTACCTGTTGCAATTTCAGATGTAGTTACTTGAGTAACTGTTTTTGTTTTTTTAATAACATTAACAGGTGTTTCAATGATTGTTTCTTCAAAAACTTCTCCTTGCACTTCACCTTCATTATTTACAATCACTTCTTCATTAACTTCTGTTTCAGTTATTAATGAATCAACAAGTACAATTTGACTGCTGTCTACAGTGTTGTTTTTCTTCAAACCTAAGGACTCAAATATGTGTACACCACCTAAAGAAATATCTTCTTGTTGATTATATACAACAAGTCCTGCAGCACCTATTAATACAATTAAAGGCATTAGTACAAACATTATTTTTGCAGCTGTACTTGTTTTTTTCTTAGCACCTTCTTCTTTTAATTCTTTTGAAGAAGCATCTTGAGCATTACGGTGATTTGTAGGAGAATTCATTTCGTACGTATTATTTCGATCTATAGGTTTGAAAACAAAATCGGGTAAACCAAAACTATCAGAGGAAAAATTGATTGCAAATTCGGGTTCGAATTCTAATTTTCCGCCACTGTTATAAAAAAAACGTCCAATACCAACACAATTATAGTGTTTCAAAACTGACAGAGACGTATTAAAATATTTAACATACTCATCAATAGAAGTCAATGCTTCACTAAAAGAAATACCTTCTTTACGAGAAATTTCAGCAGCTAACAAACCATCGTTCACTTTAATTTGAGCATTAAAGCTTAATGTGCGACTTGGAGCCGTGAATTTATGCGTAATCGGATGAATTTCTGCAGAAGAAGCTTGTGCAACAAACGCACCTAAGCCTGGCACTATCACACATTCGTGGTTGCCTATTAATTCTGCTATATATTTTTGAATATAAATCATTTAAAAACTATACGTTAACCCTGCCAAAATGTTAAACCCTTTCACTTGGTAGTAGGTATATCTTTGATACTTTTGTGACAGTATATTATTTAGTTCAATAAAAGCGGAGAACGTATTCGAAAATCTGTATTCCGTTTTTAAACTTAAATCAGCAATATCTTTCAATTTTACTGTTCGGTTGCTTTCTAAATTAATACCTTGGATACCACTAATATAATACATTTCAGCATTAAAGTATATTTTTTGCTTTAAATTATATTGAATCCCCATCGAAGATTGGAATGCTGGACGATGCCAAGCGGCTGCTTGCACATCCGTTTTCCAAGCATTGTATAACATATTTGCAGAAATTCTCCATGTTTTATTTAAATCATAAAACAATCCTCCATCAAGTGAAAATACTCCCGCTTTATCATATACTGCAGTAAACTGGCTCGAATCTGATGCGCTATTGGTTAAGAAATATTGATTTGTAAATGCCTTATAGCTCATCAATACTTTATAACTCACATGATTATCAATATTACCTGAAGATCCTACATACAGGTCTATTTTCCTACTTGTATGATGCAAAGGTACATCTGAACCTAAATATGGATTTTGTTGAATTAGAGTTCTATTGGTGTTTTTATCCATACCTCCACCTATACCGGCAAACAAGGTTACTCTACCAGGTATAAAATTGTAATTACCATGAATGGCAGGATAAATATGAAGACCTTTGGTACCTTTCAAGGTATCCGTTGTATAGTTAACGGATGCACCAACTGTTAAATCCCACTTTTCTTCAACCAATTTATACGTAGGCTTAACCAATAATAAGAAACGATTGCTTGTAGACGAGTCAGACCTGTTTGCATTTGAAAGCGAAACATCTACCGCTGCAAACCGTGTATCATTAATTTTATAGGTTCCTTTTGCATTCCAAATCAGCTCCAATTCTGTTGCTTTTCTTTTGGTTGTAAGATAATACATGTCAATATCTGTACTATACATAAAACGATCACCAATAGCTGTTTTAACTGTACCAATACCTGCATGAAATAGTTGATAGGTTTGTTTTATTGAATCTTTATTATTTACAGAATCAACTTGCGGCAAGCCATAATACTTGTAACGATCATTGCTATAAGAGGCATGACCATTCCACGTATTCGTTTTCCCATATTTACTTCCAAATACTTCCAGTAAATCATGTCCATTACCTGAGTTCATCAAAGATCCGTTCGCAGAAGATAAATGTTTGTAATGTGCTCCATAAGAAAGCGTTTTACTTCTCTTATTGGTTACATAAACTTCACCTAAAACGGTACCATAATTACCTAATCCGAATTTTGCATAATTTGACAAAATAGGAGAAATAGAATCTGTTGGCATAGTTGGTATTTTAACCTTCGCATCAAAACGTGGCGGATTAATAGAATAATCACGGGTATCGTATTCTTGTGGTTTTGCATCCACTACTGGTTGCACATCATCATTTTGATCAAAGAATCGATTTGCAGGAACCAAATCCAATTTCGCTTTATCTTCTGTTGTAAAAACCGTTGGTGGAATAATTGCATCCGATTGCCCAAGTGCTGTAAAAGAGCATGAAATAATTGAAGCAATTAATAATCCTTTTAACTTATTCATTTCCTACGCCCTCCTTAGATTGATTATTAGTCGCTTCAATTTTTTTAATCTGCTCAAGCCTTTCTTTAGCTTGTTTTTTTATCTCTTCGTTGGGCGATTTATCTATAATAGATGCCAAGGTTTCTTTTGCTTGAAATAGCTCATCTTTAGCAACAAAATTCTCTGCAATTAATAAAAAAGATTTCCCTAACCAATAATCATAAGCACTAAATGTATTATTGAAATCATATAAGGTTTCAATAGATTGCTTGTATTGTTTATTATCGTACTGGATTTTAGCTAATAGATATTGTGCTTCTGCTGCATTAATATCTTTAGCTCCGTTAAGACACGAAACAAAATAATCTTGTGCAGATACAAGGTCTTTTGCTTGATAGGCTATTTTACCTTTATACAAAACGGCTTTATTTTGTGCATCTGGTGCTGAAGAACCACTATTGATTACTTTGTCTGCGTAGATATTTGAAGAATCCAATTGTTTTACATCAAAATAGGATGTCATAAGTCCAAGCCAAGTACTTGTCTTTTCCTTATTACTGGAAGCTAATACCTGCAATTCATTATAATATGTAATGGACTGCGGAACATCATTTTGCAAATACGATATTTCAGCAACACGTTGTAATGCTTTTTTATAATATTGATTCTTTGCAGCAAGTATTTCTACATACTGATCCTTTGCTGCTTTATAATCCTTGGTTCTATAATAAGAATCTGCAAGAAAATACTTTGCTTCATCAACACTTGAATGATTGGGATATTGTTTAATAAATGAATTAAAAGCAGTAATTGCAGCGCTATACTTTTGTGAACTGTATAAGGATTGTGCTGCTATAAATTCAACCTCCTTCAAATCTCTACCTTCAGGGTTGGCTTCTTTATACGAAACTAATATTGGTGCAAACTCTTCTGATTTATCTTGAATGTTTAACATTTCTTGAACACTCAATAGGGAGCTATAAGCAACTGGATTGGTAGGATAGTTTTCCAATACACGCTTATTGTCTGCAATGGCTTTATCGTATTCTTTTAAATTGAAATGAGACATGGCTCTTTTTTGCAAAGCCAATGGTTTCAATCCATTTAAATCTTCTTTTTTATTTATAATTTTCGTATACCCTTCAATCGCAGATTCATATTTACTTCCTTCTAAATCCAGCTGACAACGTTGCATCAACGCATTGTCATAGTACGTAGAGTTCGGAAATTTATTTATTAATTGCGTGTATAGCGAATATGCTTCATTCGTTTTTTTAGTTAAATATTGAATGGAAGCTTTTTGGAATAAGATATAATCTTCATCTTCTTTACGACTTGTTAAGGCTAAATCATAATATTTAATTGCTTCAGGAAACCTTCTAGTAACAAAATACAGATCAGCTAATCGTAATTCCGCATCGCGATAATAAATATCTGATTTGCCCTTCTTCTCAGATTGTAAGGTTAAGAATTTTACAAATTGTGGGATTGCATCGTTCCATTTCTTTTGATAGTAATAAGCATAACCCAAACCATAATATGCTTTGATTACATTATTATTTTCAAGTACATTTCCTTTATCAATGGCTGTGGAATAGGCATTATCCGCTTGTTCATATTGCTTCTCTAAAGAGAAACACTCCCCTTTCCAATAAAAGGAATTCACATATACGGTTTTATCAAAACTGTATTTAGAAGACTTATCTAACAGAACTAATGCTTTTGTATATTCTTTTTTATTAATCAATTCAACCGCTTTATAATAAGCGATGCGTTGATAGGTTGTATTGATTCTGGAGTTTTGATATTTAAGGTTTTCAATATAGGTAAGAGCTTCATCATAATTTCTAGATCCTAAAAAAGATTCGCTTAACAATTCAGAAGCTTCTTGCGTGTGATTGGTTTTAGGATAGGTATCTAAAAATAATTTCAATCTACTTGTAGCATCTGTAAAACGACCAAGATCTACGGCAACTTTACCATACAAAAACATCGACTCTTCCTTTATTATAGGACTGAAAGAAGATCGTTGTGCTAATTCAAATGCCAATGCAGCAGATGGTTTGTTATTTGACTTTAAGTAACTTAAACCCATAATATAAGCAGACGATTGACCTAAAGAATCTTTATCGTTTGCAATGCTTTGAAGCATGTCTACAGCTTGTTTGTAATCGGTAGATTTATAAGAAGAAAAACCTATTCGATACTTCATATCTGGAGATAAGCTTTTTGTACCTGTTGCAACTAAGTAATCTTTAAATAAAGGAGTTGCTTTGTTGAAGTCTTCTTTAAAGAAGTATGCATCAGCTAAAATTAATTTTACATCATTTGTATTCGGACCTGCAGATTTGTCTTTAATTACTTTCTCGGCATATGGAATAAGTTCATCGTATTTGCCTTGTCTATAATATACATTTGCAATAAGAACAGCTACTAAGGGCTTATATTCATTACTTTCAGAAGCTCTATTTAGATCTGTCAAGGCATCGTCATAATCTCCGTTTTTAAATTCCATATAACCTGCATAATAATTTGCTGCAGGAGTATATTTATGTCTTTGGTTTTTGCACTTGTTAAATTTTTCTAAGGCAGTTGCAAAGTCTCTTTTAGTAAAACTAGAATACCCAGATTTGAAATTATATTCATTCTTTTCATCTGAACTTAATTTCGTTTCATCAATGGTTGAATAATATTGAATAGCTTTGTCGTATTTTTTATTATTATAAAAAAAATTCCCTAAATCAAATCCTGCTCTGCCTGATTTAATATGATTGGGGTACTTAGCTACAAAGTTGTTAAACAAATACTCTGCATCGTCGTTAAACAAATTCAATGCACATAAAGCCACATAATATTCCGATTCAATGGCTTTTGTTTCCATTGGAAATTCCTGAATATATTGTTGGAAAATTTGCTTTGCTGCAACGTATTTTTGTTTATCATACAATTCCATACCATCATAATACTTCCGATCTGGAGAATTATGTGCTGCTGTATTCTGTGCTTGAGCAAATAAAAGATGCATCAAGCCATAGAATAATAAAAGTGATTTTTTAATCATAAATCTGTATCTGATTGTGTTGATTTATACCAACAATAACGAATGAATGAGCGAATTCTTATATGGTGTATAAATTAATGAAGCAATTTAAATATCAATTCTTTAAGTATAAATCCATCGCTTACGTTTACTACCGTGTATCCTTTAACCATTTTATCGGCGTCGCGGATTGCACGTACACAAGCGATGCATTTATTAATATCATTAATTTTTGATGAATTTATGTATTCTTTTACAAAAAAAGGATGCACACCAACTACTTTTGCCAAACTTGCTTCGCTTTTATCCGTTGCTGCATGTATCGCCAGTATTTTCAAATAGTATGAAAACAAACTCGTTAGTATCATAACGATTGGATTTGCTTTGGTATTTGCTTCAAAGTGATTGACAATTTTATTCGCTTTGATAATGTCACGAATGCCTATCGCTTTCTGTAATTCAAAAACATTGTATTCCTTACTAACTCCGACAAATTTTTCTATTAAATCTTCAGTAATAACTGTAGACGCATCCTTTACATTTATAAGTAGCTTGTCAATTTCATTGGCCATGCGCGAAAGATCTACCCCAATAGATTCAGCTAACAGTACAACAGCTTTAGGCTCTATTTTATATCCTTTATCTCGAACATAATTGTTGATCCAATCTGGAAGTTTGTTGTCGTAAATTTTTGAAGACTCAACAAAAACTGCGTGCTTGGTAAAATGCTTGGTGATTTTTTTACGCGCATCTAATTTTTTGTATTTATGACAAAAAACTAAAATAGTTGTAGGTAATGGATTTTCAAGATAGGCAATCAAGAATTTTTCGGTTGTATCTTTTGTCAGATCCGAAATATCTTGTGCTTCCTTAATCATCACCACCTGCCTGTCCGAGAACATCGGGTATTTGCGCGCATTTTGAAGTATAGTAGACACGTTGGTATCTTTACCATATAAGATTGTTTGATTGAAACCTCTTTCAGATTCAGGCAAACAATTATTTTCAATATACCCAGAAATCAAATCTATATAATAGGGTTCTTCTCCTTGTAAAAAATATACAGGAGCGTATTTACCATCTTTTAGGTCTTTAAGTACTTTATCTGGGGTTACACTAGATTCAGCCATAATAGCAAAATTACTAACCTTTAAGGGGAAACTAAACCTTTGTGAATAACTACTTGAAATTTCTGCTTTTGCAGATATAACGTATATTTGTAGGTATAAAAAATACTATTACGTGAAAAATTTTGTTGAAGAGCTGAAATGGCGTGGCATGTTGCATGATATCATGCCTGGAACTGAGGAATATTTATTAAAAAACCAAACCACAGCTTATGTAGGTTTTGACCCAACTGCCTCATCCTTAACCATTGGAAACTTAGTGACCATCATGATGTTGGTACATTTTCAGCATTCAGGGCATGTTCCTATGGCCTTAGTAGGTGGAGCGACAGGTATGATTGGCGATCCTTCAGGAAAATCCGAAGAGCGAAACTTCCTTTCAGAAGAGACATTGCGTTTAAATCAAGAAGGAATTCGAAATCAATTGACGAAGTTCTTAAATTTTGATTGCGGTTCAAATTCAGCAACACTTGTCAATAATTACGATTGGTTTAAGGGAATTGGCTTTCTAGAATTTTTGAGAGATGCTGGAAAGCATCTTACCGTAAATTATATGATGGCGAAAGATTCTGTAAAGACACGTATGGAAACAGGTATTTCCTATACTGAATTCTCCTACCAATTGCTTCAAGGGTACGATTACTGCCATTTATATAAAACTAAAAACGTACGTTTACAGATGGGTGGCTCGGATCAATGGGGAAATATTACCTCAGGAACTACGCTCATTAAAAAAATGGCGGAAGGCACTGCATTTGCCTTAACTACTCCTCTACTTACCAAAGCCGATGGAACGAAATTTGGTAAGTCGGCAGGTGGCAACATTTGGTTGGATCCTAATTTGACGTCGCCCTACAAGTTTTACCAATTTTGGTTGAACAGCGCAGATGAAGATGTAAGTCGATTTATTCGAATCTTTACGTTATTTACGAAGGATGAGATTGAACAATTAGAAGTAGAACATGCAAAAGCACCTCATGAACGTTTGTTACAAAAGACCTTAGCAAAAGATATCACCATTCGTGTACATTCTGAGGAAGAATATGAAATGGCTATTAAAGCTTCTGAAATATTATTCGGAAAAAGTGTAACGGAAGATTTGCAGGCCTTAAATGAATCCACCTTGCTTTCTGTTTTTGAAGGCATCCCAATGATAGAGGTTTCAAAAACAGTATTAGACGAACAAGCAAGTGCTTTGGAACTATTAAGCACGTTTACCAATTTGGAAATATTCCCTTCTAAAGGCGAAGCACGGAAAATGATTCAAGCAGGTGCAGTAAGTATTAATAAAATAAAAATAAATACTCCTGAAGAAGTTGTAAATTACCCTTTACTACTTGAAACTTATTTACTCGTTCAAAAGGGTAAAAAAAATTATTATTTACTTCGATTTAATTAATTCAATTTATGACTGCAATCAATCACTCAATCGTTGTAAAAAAACAATGTGCGTACAAAGATGATAAAGGCAAGCGTTGCAAGGTAATTTGCACCTTGACGCACCCCTATTGCGAAGAACATACAGAAACAGAATTATTGTTGCGAGTAGCACAATCTACCGTACCTTTTGCAGGATTAGGTTTATTTACCTTAAAGAAAATCAAGAAAGGTGAAGTTGTATTATTGTACGAAGGAGAAAAATTAACGGTTGAAGAATACAACGAACGTTATGATGAATCTGGACATGGCGAATACGGTATGACCTTAGGTAAAAAGCATGTGATTGATGCACGCAAAACTTCTTCGGGTTTGGGCCGCTATGTTTGTGATTTCACTGGTTCAGGTAAAAAGGCCAATGTGGAATATTTAGACAATGAAGGTGTAATTGAGATTACCGCTAAAAAGAAAATTAAAATAGGTGAAGAATTGTTGGTTGATTATGGAGATGAAATGCGTGTCTCTATGGGATTCCAAACAGAGAAACCTAAAAAAGATAAGAAGAAAAAGAAAGACAAGGATAAAAAGAAGAAAGACAAATCTAAAAAGTCTAAGAAATAAAATAGAAAAACCCGCTCGTATTAGCGGGTTTTTCTATTTTATAAAGCAAATAATTATTTTTCCATTGGCTTTGCGTGTTCTTGACAACATTCTGGCAATGCTTTATGTGCTGTAGAGTCCATCAAAATATGTTCTGTGGAATGTCCTGTTGCAGCAATTACTTTTTCTATTTCTAAACTTGAAACCTGTGTTGAATCGTAACCAACTTTCAACATACTTGTTTCTTCACTCCACTCCGCCTCACTTACTCCTGAAATTGCTAGAGCAGCTTTATCAATACGTTCTTGACACATTCCGCAATTACCACGTACATAAAACTCTGCATGTGTATTTGGTTTAGTCGTACATGCCGTTATAGATAGCGCCAGTAGTGTAATTAAAATCAGTTTTTTCATAGTTGTAAATAGTTAATTCATTATAATATGTATTATTTAATTAGAATTCATACCAAGTTAATAGATATTCTTCGTTTCTGATAGCAGAATAGGATTTTAATATATAATCTCGACCTAATATCCTTTTACAATCGTTCTTTGTAAATACATCTTTAAGTTCAATATCTTTACCTAAATCATAATAGTAAAATTTAAGCCTATAAAACGAATGGCCATTCACATCAACATAGGTAGAAAACGTTTCTTTATCATCAAAGCGTTCAAATCCTTGAAAGTAATAGTCTAAGGCATCTCCTTTATAAACTTTTTTTGTCAAATCTGTAAGTTTTGAATAAAGTCGTTCTTCATTAGCCTCATCTAAACCCGAACATTTATCGACATCTTGAATCAAAACATATATGTACTTATTGTACCCGATTGTTTCTTGTTCAACGATGTAATTATTTTTAAGAGATAATAGTTGATCTCTTTTATTTTCATAGTCACCTAAATTATTAAATGTTTCAGATTTTAATGTTACATATTTAATTTCTGTCGCGAAATCGGTAGTAAACACTTGAAAAAAACTTGATTGATACCCTTTATCAAAGTAAACAATACCAATTGGCGGTATCCTCCCCATAAAACGCGCATATTGACACGCTTTCTGTAATTTTAAAAAATTAATTTTTCCAGTGTATAGACCTTTTTTATTTTCTAAATTAAATAGTATAAAGTCCGTTTTGGGTATTACATATTCTGTGTTCGATGTGTCTTCCATAGGTTGTTTCGAATTTACAGCGTCTTTCAATTCATTATTTCCCTGACTGTAGCATGAGGTGAAATTAATAAACGACAATATGGTTATGAAAAAAATGTGCATCGTGTTGATCAATTAAACATGTCAATACATTCTGTATAATGATATATTTATGTATGCAATTAAAGTATTTCAAATAAATAGAATTAGAATATATACTTACTATAAATCAAACACATTAATACAGATTAACAAAACAATAAATACGAGAATAAATGTCCCATACATTATCAAGTCTGTTTTCATGTATACTTCGTATTTCCTATAGAAATCTCGAACGGATCTTAACCACTGAATCATATGAACAATGTTACGGTAAATATTAAAAACCTGCAAAAAGAATTTCCCAAAACATGGAAAGACTTTACTGATTTTCATCATACTATTCATAATAGTACAAATTTATCATCCATTCCTTTCGAATCACTCCCTTTTGACTGGCAATTAGGTGTGTTTATTCATTACTTCTTAGACTCAGGTATTGATTTAGACATTCTGAATGCTGGCTATGAATTTATTCCTGGATTAATACAGGAGGCTTTTAAGATACAAGAGAATAACATTAGCCATTATTCGTAAGAATAAACCACCTTCTTGTAGAGCTAGACAAGTATTGAAATAGCGCTTTAAGGAATTATATTATAAACTAGATTAAAACAATCCAAAAGAATTATTTATCAAATTGTATCTTAAGCATTTCACATTCCTTTAATCTTAAATTTAAAATTTCAAGCATATACAATTTTTCAGAAACCGTAACCAAATCCGAAGGTCTAATTAAACTTGCACTTTCAATATTTAAATCTCTGATATTTATTATTTTATGTTTCGAAAATTCACCTGTCGTTAAATCAACTCTGAAATAACTCAAGTTGCTATCAAGTTCCCCATTATAGTATTCCGTTTTTTCAAAAGGCACATCAATATTCTTATTAGAATCCAAAAAAATCAAATAGTAATAGCTTCCAATTTGAATGTACTTATAACTAATATTACTAAATGTAAAATCCATAATTGCAGATTGCTTTTTGGGAAGTTTTATCATCCATAATAAATTTCCATTTTTATCAAGTTTAGTCATAATTATATTATTGGCGGTTGCTACCATACTTTCTAAATATCTTTCTTCGCCAATAACTAAAGTTGTACCATCCTCATTCTCTATTAAATCTACAAGTTTAAGATTTTCTATACCTCCCTTTCCGTTATTCTCGCGATAATTATTTACAGACTTTTTTAAACCTTTGTTATATTGATTAATTAATTCAATTGGAAACTCATATTGTTTTTTTTCAATTACATCTCCGTCGAGTGATAATTTAAAGCGCATTAGACCGTTAATATTTGGACGAGCATTCATAACGCCATTAAATAGATCTGGACTATATTCAATGCCATTTGCGTAGTATCCCGTGCAGACAATCACGCCATCTGTATTGATAGACATTTTAATTTCATCTAGAAAAAGAACTCCCGAGATATCTAACTTTACCTTTTTCTTTATTGTTTCATCTTTAATAACAAACAACTCTGTATTTTCGGAGCCATTTATAAATGCTAACATATATACTGTACCATCACTCCCTATTGTAAAGCCACCATTATTCATTTTCGCTTCTGTGTATGGCATTACAACGTCACCGCCTGTGAGATTTTTCAAATCTGTATCAACAGAATAAAAGCCAAAAATATCATAACTAAACTTATCTATCTTTTGTTTATTTAATCTTTTGTAACTAATAAATACGTTAGATTGATTTTTAGAAACTTCTACGTTAACCAATCTAGTTTCTCCTTTCGTTTCTAATAAGAATATAGGGTCCAAAAGTAGTCCATCCAATGTTACCTCTCTTGCATATATACTTCTAGTGCGTGTCTTGTTCAATTGACCATAGAAATAGTATATTTTATTACATTGTTGTCCGATTAAAAATAATTCATAAAAGAGAGCCTTTGTTAAGATAACAT
>NZ_CALMGQ010000083.1 GCF_937863595.1 uncultured Cytophaga sp. | reverse complement strand
TAGCGGCACAAGGGAAAACTACATTTAAGGAAGAATTTGTTACCTGTGGAGGAATCGATTTGTCTAATATTAATGCTGATACATTTGAATCCAATATTCATAAAGGACTTTTCTTTGCTGGGGAAGCATTAAATATTGATGGAATTACTGGCGGCTTTAATTTTCAAGCAGCTTGGACAACAGGATATATAGCTGGTATAAATTGCGCTAAGAATTAAATTTTCTTAGGCGCAATTTCTGTTCTTTTTTTATACGCTATATACATGTTATCAATCATTAAATCTAATAATCGATCATAGCCAATATAATTTTCATATGTTAGTTCCTTGGCTTCATTGTACTGACTTACAATTGCATCTATTTCTAGTTCTATGGATGTATATAATTGAAAATTATTATAACCAATTTTATTTTTTTTGACATTTTCATTTGATTTATCAACTCCCATAGGATTGAAGCCATACAAATTCATTCGTATGGAATTGATTAATCCTAATCTCCCATCAAACCCAACATTATTTTCAATTAATAAAACTGCATCTACATTCAATAGTGTTGCGATTTCTTCAAACGAATTAATAAAATTCACATCTAATTTATTATTTGAAATTTTAATGAATTTATAATTACCAGCAGAACACAATTCATAAGAAATAGAATCACTACTTTTTCTTCTGAAATTTTTAGAATAAGTAACGTTTAAAGATTTATAAACTTCTTTTTGTGCATCTGTAAAATCATTTGGTGTAATTAATTTTGTACCTAATGAATCAAAACGTTTCACAATGGATTCAATAGAATAACTGTTTAAAGAAGATGCAAGTTTATTTCCTCTAACAGAATCAATCCAACTCGTTTCTTTCCAAAAATCTTCAACAGATTTATTAGTAACAATGAGTTGGTCATTCCAAATATAAAATGAAATTAAAGCAATCGTTTTAGGAAATTCTTTTTTTGCGTTTAAGTTTGGATAATTACCTCTCCCATCTATAAATGGATAGTATTGATTTATATCTGGATTATCGTGTATTTTCTTGTTAATATATGAATCCGGATATAAACTTAAGTCTTCTAAAAAATCTTGTGCATTTACAACTGTCGTTACAAAAATAAACGCAAGAATAAGGACTGGGGATATATATCTAAGTGCATTCATACAACTTCAATTTAATTATATATCCTTATACGAAACTTAGAATTGAGTTGTTGTTTACATGTAATAAAAAGGGGGCTTAAAAGCCCCTTTTTTATTACATGTATGTATGAGTATGATTTATCTTTTTCCTTTATTTGCTTCAATTGAAAGCGATAAGAAAGAAAATGGAGAATTCCAGTTGATTGCAACCTCATTTGTTGCATAACTACATTGCTCATCAATATAAGATTTAGCAGCGATTTTAGTTGTGTATTTACCAGTACAAGTACCAGCATCTTCTTGACCTGGATTTGGTCCACCTGCTAACATCCCAGGAACTGGTGCTACAACACCATCAGCTTCACTTGGTCTATGATGGGGATTCATTACTTGTTTTGTGCCATAACCAGATAAATAACAGTATCCTGTACCATTTCTACCTAGAAGATAATCAAGATTTGAAATAGCAGCAGTTAAATACGCCTTTTCATTGGTTAATTTATATGCATTCATCAATAACATACCTTGATTGGCGGCAGTTGAGTTACTTCCCCAGTTAAAGTTCCCGTTACTCAAGCCCATTGCTACACCAAATTCAGATTTGCTAGCTTGGTATTTTTGAAGTTTAGTAGCTAAATCTAAAATTTTTGTTTTCACTAATTCTAATGTAGGCTTGAATTCTTCTGGCAAATTATCTCTATTTTGAATTAAACTATATAATCCTAAGGTGTTTACTTTCGCCCAGTTTGGTAAATCAAAATCTGTACGCAATGTAAATTCAAGATTTGCATCTTCAGAATATCTAGATTTGTTTGTTGCAATAAACAATTCAATTGCAGCCCATTGGAATTCGTCACTTAATGTACCATCGTCATAAGCTCCTGTATTAATGTCTGGGTTAAATTTAGTATTCATTACACCTTGGTTGAAAACAACTCCTTTGTTGATTTTTGCCCATTCGTAAGCAGCGACACTTTGCTTTAAACATTTATCAGCAAACGCTTTGTCTGTTTTTTTGTATACACGATAGGCAACAGCCATAACAGCTGCGAAATCTAAAGATGCTGCAGTTGTTTTCATGACAACATATCTATTGTTGGTAGCATCAGCAGGCATTACAGAACCATCAAAGTTTGTATTTGTCAACTTGTGATACACACCACCATCTTCGTCTTGCATGGTAACCATCCAATCCAAATTCCATCTAACTTCATCCAAAAGATCTGGAATATTGTTTGTATTTTCTGGAATATTTAATTTTAACGTATCAAAGAATTTTGGGTATTGCTCATATAAAGCCATCAATGTATACGTACTAATACCAGAGTTTACAATATATTTATTGTAATCACCTGCATCATACCAACCTTTAGAAGAGTTGATTTTAGTTCCTTCCGGACGTGTAGCTGTAGCTGCTGAAGCATGTACAATTACTTCATTATCTGGATGGCCTGCAGCTCGTGCCCACTTACCTGCATATTGTGCAGGTAAAGCTGTTGATGCACGTTGAAAATACAAGAAACCCAATGATGCTTTTCCTATATTCAAATTCACTTGATTTGAAATTTCAAACGGATACGAATCACCAACATTTGCTACACTAATATAATATGTACCAACATCTTTAAATTTAGAAAAGTCTGCTTCGTTCGAATATTCTTCAGAATATTCCCATATTCCTTTTGGTTTTAATGGACCTGTATATACTACTTGTTTTGTTTTAGCATCTACAAGATTAAATTCTTTTGCAATTGAATCTGTTACAATAGCAATTTTTTCTGTAGATGGATAGAAACCAATTTGGTTTACACGAATTTTATCCGTTGGCTTCTGAGCGAACAATGCCGTTGCACATCCGAAAGCAATTGCTAAGAAACCCGCTGTTTTAATATTGGATATTGAAACCATATTTTCTGGTTTAAATGAATGAATAAATAAAATAAATAGATTTAAAAACAAATACGATGCCTAATTTTTTAAAGCATCGTATTTGTTTTATTATTGATTTGTCAGTTGTTTATACTGCTCGTCTGTAATTACTTCAATTTCATCAATTAGGAGTTTGCCTGTATAAGGCTCTCCACCTGGATTAACAAAGAATATGATATCTTTAAATGCTGTTGGATCTACTGTTTGATCGTCAGGATACGATTGCGCATACTTACCATCATAATTATAATAATAGTTTTTGAACTCAGAAGAAACTTCTATTTTCTTAACTAAAGGATCTTTATTGGTAGTATGACCATTTTTATCTTTAAAATCCATACGTAAATCTGGTGAAGCCCCTTCTGCTCTTGCTTTCACACGAACAATATGTGCTTTTGTAAAATCCATTGGATTGATAGCGCTACCAAATGTTTCATATCCAGGACCTACCCCAGTACATTCAAGTGACATTACATCGCCTTTTTTCTCAAGATTTAACTTTTCGTTTGCTACCCACCAAGAATACAATTCATCTTGAAAGTCAGCAATCATACCACCATTCGTAGCTTCTACTTTAGGCATTTCATCAATCGATACAAATTTGATATAATCGATGTATAAGGTACCTGTCCAATCAGCCATACCACCATTGATGAAAATCAAGAAGTCATGAATTAATTTTTCATTTACTTTTTGATTGTCAGGCCAAGACTGTCTCCACTTACCTGTATAATCGAAATAGTAATCCTTGTATTCTGAACCTAAGTGAATGCGCTGTTTCGGAGAATCAGCATTTGCATCCATTTGATCCACATCTTTCATGTGGATAATTATAGTCGGCGGCTTTTCACCTTCAGCTCTACAACGAATTTTGATAACTGAACAAGCAGACATATCCAATAGTGCTGTTTCAGTTCCAAAACAATCCCATTTAGAGCCAATTGCATTACCAACAACTTTTAAGGTGTCTCCTGTTTTGGATAACTTTGTTTGGTCGTTACTAACCCACCAGCTATAAATTTCACCATTGAATTCGTCAAGCGTTCCTTTTTGATATTGACATGCTGGGGTTCCTAAATCAGGGTCTTCCATTACGGCAATTTGGCTATTATCATCTAAAACTTGTGATTCAAAAGAAGCACATTGCTTAGCAGTAACAGATAATAATATGAGTATTGAAGCTAAGAATTTCATTTCTTAAATCGTTTAAATTATTTGTTAGGATCAAGTGGTGCTCCATATGTAAAACACGCGTAATCTATGTCTACCGAAACAAGATTGAACGGAGGACTGGAAACTAAACCAAACTGAACTCTTGCAACTTTTTGTGGTTCCAATTTTCTATTTCCAAAACCACCGTTTCCAAAATCTTCTGAAGGTAATAAATCACTGTATTTAGAAGAAAATAATTGCCAGCCTTTATGCGTGATTGGAATTTTAAATACCCACGAATCTTCTGAAGAAGGGCAGAAATTATCTGGGTTAGTTCCTACAGGCTTTTTAGCATAATAATCACAATTACCCACATTACTTGGATTCATATTGTCATCTTCCTGACATTCAAAATTTAGCGTTGCATAAGGTTGATTTCCTTTTGGCAACAAATCATTTCCTCGAACAAAAACATTTAAATAAATTTTTGAAGGGTCAGTCCATGATTTAGGGAAGAAATTAGTTGAATCAGCAGGATTAAAAGCAGCAGTAGTATTTTTTCTGCATTGAATACCACCAACAAAGAACCCATTCTGTTCTGTAGATACGCCTTCCAATCTCAAATATTGAACACCTTGAGGAGCACGAATTTGATCATCCTGTATTTTATAAGCAGGGTCATATAACCCACCTACAGGAAATATTGAAAATTGTGTAGGATAAGTGCCTGCAATTTCAAAATCAGATGCTGGGGTTACCAACATAAAGGTAGGTGAAGCAGTTATAGCATCTTTCACCGCATCTATAGAAAAAGATATCGATGAAGTAATACCAGGCTTGCCACTAATTATTAAATTAGCTGTCACCATTTCACCAACTTCAAAATAATAAAGACCGTCATGATTACCATTCCAACCTGAATTTAAAGAATTGATTGAAGATGATGTAGAGAAAATCGTTTTTGTAGCCGTAGAGGTTTGTCCTATTAATTCTATTTTCCAAGACACCGTTTCATTAAATGTCGCGAAAAAAGGATATGTACCTATCTCAAAGTTTGCATTTCCAGTTGTATAAAACGTGTCACACACAAATCCCTTAGTAGCGGCTATATTTGTAGGCGCTTTATTGGGGCTTTCTGCATAATCTCTTTTGCATGAAGCAAAAGAGATTATGAGTAATGCCAAGGTTGTTATTTTAACTATATTCATATTCTTAATGTTTATTAAAATTAGAATATCATTGTATAATTGAAGAAGATTTGATTGATTTTATAGTCTTTGTTACCCGCATCAGCAAATTTTACATTTTGACTTACACCGTTAACAGTGAAGTACGTGTTTTTGCTGAATCTATATCTAGCACCAAAAGAATATAAGAATTGATTCTGATTTAAATTGAAATTTGTAAATCCAATTGTTTGATCAATTTGGTTGTATACATTTCTAGCATAGATATACTCATTGCCTTTTGCATTAATTGTTTTAATACCACCTAAGAAATCTAAGTTCTTAACAACTTCAACAGTTAAACCCAAATCAATTAATGTAGAGGTTAAATCAACTGGTGCAGAACCGTCTCTTTTCGTTTGTTCGTAACGAGCACCTACTGTAAAGATGATATCCTTTTCAAAGCGTAATAATTTGTGTGCATTAAACATAACACCACCTTTAACACCTAAGAAATTACGTAATGCTTGATTTACAGTATCACCTACAGAAGTAACTTCAGACAATAAATCGGCAACTACATCTGCTTTAATAACTTTTTCTGTACTACCAACTGACGCTCCAAAAGTTAAACCTTTGCGGTTTGCAGTAGCTTGTCCATAAGGAGTTAAATTATTGTAAGCAGGATTAAACATCATCAACGTGTTTTGCAAATTTAAATTACGAAGGTTCTGATCTGAAACATAATCCAACATACTTGCTCCACCCATACCCATACTACCTCTTTGTGTAGCATTATTATTTACTTGATTGAATAAATCTAGGGTATTTCCACCGTGAGCACCGCCATAACCATAATCATTCATTCTTCTTGTCTGAGCACCAGAACTAAAGAAGTCTGTACCTACATATCTATAATTTGCAAACACTTTTAATAATAAGGGTTTGTATTTAGCAGAAACTCCTAAATCATAGAAATCATCACTTGTTTTAATTGTATCTACTTCTTTTTGAGCGAATTTATTATTAGAAGTACCAGCTTCACCGTAGAATGAAAAGTCCATTTTATCAGTAAATTTTGTAAATTTCCAATCAGCAGTAATCACTTGGTTCTTATTTGTTAAACCTGGAGAACTTACAGTACCAGCTGCATCGAATAGATATACGTAGTTACCACCAATCTGGATGCTTCGGCTTTGAACAATCCCTACTCTTCCACCTAACATGAAACGATCAGGAGTAATTGCTGGTCTGTATCTTCTATTTCTAGTTGCAAATAACTGAAGTCCAATTTTTTCGATACCGCTTTTAAAACGCAAGCTTGTTTCCATGTTAGCACCTTGCAAACGCCATTTATTACCAAAGTTGAAGTTTTCATATTCAACTACACTTCTACGTTGTGCAAAAATGTCCGATTCGTAATCATTGTATATTTCATTGGAATTAAATAAGGTATACTTACTTAATTCTAAATCGATATCACCGATTTCGTATTTAACTTTCTTACCAATAATACCATCTAAACGCAATTGACGGAAAATAAATTGCGATCCATCACCATAGAAACCACCAAAACTGTTCGATAAACGCAACGTTGCGCTTGCTCTCAATGTTTCGTTTGGTTGTGCATTTACGCCTAAATCGAAAATGGTATAACCGTCTGTAGATTTTCTAGCCGAGGTTGTATCTTTACCTTGTGTAATAACAGGATTTAATGGATCCGTATTATCTGTATATTTTTGCAATACATTACCGTTTAAGTAACTACTCGTTACTAACGCACGACCTAATCCGTTCCAATATACTACTTGAGCGTTTGAAACCATCATCGTACCTGCAGACACTGCTGCTAGTACTAGAACTTTTTTAGCAAATGTTCTCATTGTTGACATCTATACTAAATTTATATTTTTAGAAAAATATTTTTAATTCAACTGTTGTTTCCATCCCTTTATAATTATTAAGGGTGAAATGGGTGTCTTTCTGACCAAACCATCTGTTTCTTATGTACAGACCAGCTCTACTAGAGAAATCATAATCAACCCCTAAACCATAACCCCAACCAAATTGGTTAATAGTTGCTCCTTTATCAGCTGTAGTGCTTAAAGTAGGATTGTTATGAAGATCTTTAATTACATCTCCTGGCGCATAACTAATACCATCAGCAGTAGTTCCATAAGTAGTATAAGCCTTTTCAACACGATTGTTACCAAGCACTTTTTCAAAACTACCAAAACTTACGAGTGTAACTTTAGGATGTATGCTATAAAATGCCATTAACTCTTCGTAGAATGTTCTTAAGAATGCCTTATCTGTAAACACAGGTAGTGGATTGAAACCTTGATCTGTAACAGAATTATAGGTATTGAAGTTATTTAAAATTAAATCACGACCCAATACCTTCAACTTATAAGCTAAGTTTAAATTCAAAGTCTGATACATTTTCAAATAATTTACTACTGTATCTGTAATGCCATATGATTCATAAACTCTTCTGTAAATACTTGTATTGCGTTGGTATGGACCAGCATACTTTTGAAAATACGTAAATCTAGATTGTGTAAATGAATTTGTTTGGTGCCAGTAAGAAATGCTATTCCCTCTATTAGAAAAAATATCAGAAACATTTTCCCATTCTTTATTGAATGCCCAAGCAGCACGTACTTTTAATTTTCCATACGAATCTTCATGCTTCAAACTACCTCCCCATCTGTTGTTAGCCATTTGACCAACATCCGTAATAGCTCCAGGAAACACAGTTATATCATTGTTCGTATTAATATTGGTAGGTGTAGGTACAGTGTGATTATTCGAAGTATTTAACGATTCACTGTTTACGTTTGCTACAGATTTTCTAACAGAATATATTTGAGCAGAAAGTGGAATACCAAACCAAGATTTTAAGGCATCCATTTGAAAGTTAAAACAGTGTGATTTCAATGGATTATTCCAGTTGTAATTCAATCCTGTAACTGAATCTTTCGTTTGTTTTTTATCAAAAAGTAATTCATAATCTCTGTCCGTAAATAAACCATCTTGAAAACGGCCCATACCTACTTCAGTGAAAATTTTAAATTTTGAAGCATTAAAACGACCATCAACCGTAATAATTTGTTGTCTTACTTTAGACCCTAAATAATGAGGATCTGTTGCATCATAAGCTGGATCTAATCTAAAACCAACCGCATCATACGTACCAAACTGATCAAAGAAATTCAATCCAATTTTATGTACACCAAATGATTTGTCAATTCTACCAGCGATCATGTTTTTAGGCGTTTTCGTTAAGTAAGTTTGAAAACCACCTGAGTTATCTGATTTACCAGCAATAAAGGTAAAACCAAAACCTTTTGGTAAATTTTTACCAACTAACATAAAACCTTGGGTACCAGTATTACCCCAACGTTGATCACGCGCAATATTTTGCTCGTTATAATATCTATTGTACGAGCCGAAAGAATTACCTTCTGGTTGCCATGGATAACGCTCAAACATATCATCACGATATTGGTAATTCGCCAATGTAAAAGGACTTAATTTTGCCCAGTTCACACCACCACCAGCAATTAAAGTAAAATCCCCTACTTTCGTATTGGCATATCCTTTAAACTGCATGATACGATATACCATAGCACGTCTGTTTGATGATTGACCAATTCCGGGTGCTTGAGTCGCGACACTATCTTCGCGAATAATACCCATCATTTGATTATCAAACATGTATTCAACTTGAAACCATGTTTTTGCAGTCGGACTACCTTCGACACGTAACAAAAACAAAGGCTCTTGATAACCTGTATAAACCTTATTTACAATATCAAGACCATTTACCGTTAATAATTCATTTGCTTGAGGGGCAATAGAATTATGCTGAGGCATTACTCGATACTGATTATAAGATCTAATATAACCGGAATACTTTAAACCAGTCCATCTCTTATACTGCTTTGTGCCAGATTCTTCGGTTTGTGCTGCAGTGCTACTCTTTAACATAGGCGAAAATGAAAACCATTTTTTGCTTGATAAAGGAGCTGCAACCGGCGTATAATTAGTTACTCGTGCACTATCATACTCTGTATGTGTGCCTGCAGAAACTTTGCCGTAACCTAAAATAAGGAGCAATGTAAGAACTCTTACTCGCATGCTTTTAGACATATTGTTTAACTTCTTTTTAAATTGATACCAATCTTAACGTTTCTTTTATGTAGTATTTCAAACTTTAAAATCCCACAAGGATACAAATTAATTTTTAAAATGTACAAGATTGCTACAGATTTTTATAAACAAATAATTAATTATATGATAATCAATTTATTAATTATCATATATCCCATTTAAATAATTCGTTTTATCAATCTATTACCACCATATTAATGAATAAAAAAACCAACATATACAGGTTATGTATAAATTATTATATGTTTAGTTACATAATACCATCAAAAATTCAACAATCAGATTTACTTATCGGCTCCTGATTTAGCTGTAGTACA
>NZ_CALMGQ010000082.1 GCF_937863595.1 uncultured Cytophaga sp. | reverse complement strand
TGGCAGACACAATGATCTTGTCTTTTAAATCTGCTTCGGAAATATTTAATAATACATCACCAATAAATGCTGCAGGCACTACAAAAATAACTACCGAAGCACCTTTAAGTGCTTTCACAACATCTGTAGTTGGCTTTACTTTATCCGTATTTATTGTAGCATTAATTAAATAGGATCTATTTTTCCCATGCGCTTCAATATATTCAACATCTTGTTTATTTCTCAACCACCAATTTACACGAACATTTTTCTCTGAAAGTATTTTAACAAGTGCGGTTGCCCAACTCCCCCCACCTATTACTGCAATTTTTGTTGCTTCTACCTTTTTATGCATCAGTATTCGTATTATGTTTGTTAAAATATTATGTAAATATACATCATAAAAGTTAAACCTTTAAATGACAGCCATACAAAAACAATATTTAGGAGTTTTTTTGGGCATTTGTAGTGCTGCTTGCTTCTCTACCAAAGCAATCATGGTGAAGTACGCATACATGTATCATGCGGATACAGTTTTTATTTTATTCTTACGCTTATTCTTTTCTTTACCTATTTACATTATTCTTGCGTACATCTATTCAAAAAATGCACCCACTCCTATCACAAAAAAAGAATGGATATGGGTTGTATTGCTTGGTTTCATTGGGTATTATCTATCTAGTTTATTAGATTTCATAGGCCTTAAATACATATCTGCTTCATTAGAACGATTGATTCTGTTTGTTTACCCAACAATGATTGTAGTTCTTAATACCTTACTATTTAATAGCAAATTACAACGTAAAGACTATATAGCATTAGGACTTACATACATTGGTATTTTCTTTATTTATTTAGGCAACACAGAATCAACTTCAAGAAATTTGATCATTGGAAGTTTACTGGTATTTGGCTGTGCGTTGACCTATGCCTTTTATATAGTTGGTAGTGGGAAACTCATCCCTAAAATAGGTGCGCAAAGATATACATCGTATGTTATGATCGTCTCATCTATTGTTGTGATTATACACCAAGGAATCGCAAATGGAATACCTGACCTATCAACGGTTTCTGCTCCTATATTATGGATTGGATTTGCTATGGCGATGATTGCAACAGTCATCCCGTCTCTTACACTTGCTCAAGCTATAAATATACTGGGTACAGAAAAGTCTTCTATTATTGCTACCTTAGGTCCTGTATTTACGATTGCTTTAGCGAATTATTTACTAAACGAACCTTTTACAATACGACAAGGAATTGGCACTGCATTTATACTAACAGGCGTATTTATCGTAAGCAAAAAATAAGATACTACAAACATGATTATATATTCTAATAACGAATTTAGAACTGATACAGAGTCGATTTTTACAATCGATAACAGGGCATTTCAATATGGTGATGGCATTTTTGAAACCATGATATGTAAAAATAATGCGATTCAATATTTTTCAGATCATGTTACTCGTTTACAAAAAGCAATGGCATGTATGGATCTAACACATCCCATTTGCGAGAATGCAGACAGATTAAGAGATATTATTCATGATCTAATTCAAAAAAATCACTACGAATCTAACGTTCGCATAAAAATACTTGTACATCGTAATTGGGGTGGGTTGTATGCACCGGATTCAAATGAAGGAATTCTAACAATCCTTGTAAAAGAACACATACAGCCTACTAAAATGAGTAAAAAATATGTGGTTTTTTCAGACGATGTGCGCAATCACTACCACAAAGCTTCGATGTTTAAATTACTAAGTTCTGGGAGGTATGTACTAGCAGGTTTGGAGATGAAACATAGAAATGCCGACGATATTATTATCACCGACATCGATGGTAATGTGAGCGAATCCCTTCAAGCAAATATTTTTTGGATTAAAAATAATACCATCTATACACCTAGTGTTGAAACAGGCTGTATCGAAGGAATTATGCGCAAACAAATTCAGAATTATTGCAACATTAACAATATTGAATTCAAACCCGGATTTTATAATATTACAGCCTTAGAAAAATCGGATATAGTATTTGCGGGCAACATTGCAGGCCTCACTCCTTTTGAACAAATCGAAAAAGTAAAATTCAATATAGAGAATGAATTGTTTGATAGATTGAAAAAAAACCTATAAAAAAAGAGTCTGATAAATTACCAGACTCTTTTTTATTATATAGCTACAGCGGCTTTTATGTGTGGATGTGGATCGTATCCTTCCAAGGTAAAGTCTTCAAAGGTAAAGTCAAATATAGATTTCACATCTGCGTTAATTTTCATCGTAGGTAATGCTCTAAAATCACGGTTCAATTGCAGATTGGCTTGTTCAATGTGATTAGAATACAAATGTGCATCACCTAAGGTATGTACAAAGTCACCTAAGCCTAAGCCACATACTTGTGCAACCATCATCGTTAATAATGCATAGGAAGCAATGTTAAACGGCACACCTAAAAATACATCTGCACTGCGTTGATAGAGTTGACACGACAATTTACCATCCGCTACATAAAATTGAAAGAACGCATGACAGGGTGGTAATTTCATTTTGTCAATTTCACCCACATTCCATGCACTAACAATCAAACGTCTTGAGTCTGGATTATTTTTAATCATGTTCACTACATTCATGATTTGATCAATATGTAAACCGTCTGGGGTAGGCCAAGAACGCCATTGATAACCATATACAGGTCCAAGGTTTCCTTTTTCATCAGCCCATTCATCCCAAATAGATACATTATTATCTTTTAGATATTTTATGTTTGTATCTCCCTTTAAAAACCACAATAACTCATGAGTAATCGAACGCATGTGTAATTTCTTCGTTGTCAATAATGGAAATCCCTCTGCCAAATCAAACCGCATTTGATAACCAAACACACTAATTGTGCCTGTACCTGTACGATCTTCTTTTTTAACACCCTTATCCAAGATGTGTTGCATTAAGTCGTGATATTGTTTCATGAGCGATTTTCTATATATACACCTTAAAAATAACAAAAAAGACCTGCAGGTTTCCCTACAGGTCTTTTTATTTTTATAAACAATAATAAATTATTGTGCTGGTGTAGCTGGTGCAGGCTTATTACAACCTGAACCTGTACCTGATTGGCAGCAAGATTTTTTCTTTTTACCTTTTCCACCATCATTAACAGCTGCAGAAAGTGTACCAGCAGCCATTGCTACGAATACGATACCAAAAACGATTTTTTTCATATGATTGATTAATTAAAGGATTACTTGTTTTAATTATAGTTTTATAACGACCAACTTACGTTTTTAGTTCGTCAAACCCCAATTATTTAGATGAATTCGTGTTTTGGTAGGACTAAGTCCCGTAAATTAAGGTCGAAATAACGATAAAAAAACGTAATTTTGTTTTCTTAACACATTATTACCTATGGCTGATTATCATTTTGGAGAAGTTGAAAATAAGTGGCAAACAAAGTGGAATACTGAAAAAACATTTAAAGCTCAAGAAAACTCTACCAAACCCAAATATTACGTTTTAGATATGTTCCCCTACCCATCTGGGAGTGGTTTACATGTTGGACATCCACTTGGTTACATTGCTTCTGATATCATGGCGCGCTACAAACGCATCAAAGGATTTAATGTATTGCATCCAATGGGTTTTGACTCCTTTGGTCTACCTGCAGAACAATATGCCGTCCAAACGGGCCAACACCCTGCAATTACGACGGAAGAAAATATTACACGTTACATAGAACAATTAAATAAAATTGGATTTTCATTTGATTGGGATCGAGAAATTCGCACAAGTGATCCTGCATATTACAAATGGACACAATGGATTTTTATTCAATTATTTAATCATTGGTATAATAAAGCATCTGATAAAGCAGAATCTATTTCTAAACTTATCAACCACTTTGAAATATCTGGTAATGCAGGCATACAAGCTGCATGCGATGAAGATACAATTGAATTCACTGCAGCAGACTGGAAGAAATATTCCGAAAAAGAACAAAGTGATACGCTATTAAAATACCGATTAACCTATTTATCTGAAACAATGGTAAACTGGTGCCCAGGCTTAGGTACTGTACTAGCTAATGAAGAGGTAAAAGAAGGTTTGTCTGAGCGTGGTGGCTACCCGGTTGAACGCAAGAAAATGAAACAATGGAGTATGCGAATTACTGCGTATGCAGATCGCTTGCTGAATGGTTTAGATACACTTGATTGGCCAGAAGCAATGAAGGACATGCAACGCAATTGGATTGGAAAATCCATCGGTGCGATGCTTTCCTTTAAGGTTGTTGACAAAAACATAACCTTGACTGTTTTCACAACACGTGTTGATACAACATTTGGCGTAACCTACGTATCTATTGCTCCAGAGCACGAATGGATTGCGGCATTAACATCTCCCGAACAAAAAGCTGCAGTTGATGAATATGTAACGAAAGCTAAAAACCGTTCTGAAAGAGATCGTATGAGCGACGTAAAAACTGTCTCAGGCTGCTTTACAGGTTCATATGTTATAAATCCATTCAACAATGAAAAGATACCTGTATGGATTGCCGATTATGTACTAGCGGGCTACGGTACAGGTGTTGTAATGGCTGTTCCATCTTCTGATGAACGTGATTATAAATTTGCTAATTTTTATAATCTTCCAATTATAGCTGTACAAGAAGGTACACATACAGATATTACGAAAGAAGATTTCGATCCTAAGGCGGGCACGATGACCAACTCAGGTTTCTTAAATGGACTTACTGTTAAACAAGCCATTCCGAAAGCAATTGAATTTATTGAAGAAAAGAAAATAGGTTCTTCTAAAATCAATTTCAAAATGCGCGATTCTATTTTTGGTCGTCAGCGTTATTGGGGAGAACCAATTCCAGTATTTTATAAAAACGACATTCCATATGTACTAAAAGAATCAGAACTCCCATTAGTACTTCCAGCCATTGATGAATACAAGCCTACAGAAACAGGCGAACCTCCTTTGGCACGCAATAAAGAATATGCAGATAAAGGATATGAGTTAAGTACGATGCCTGGTTGGGCTGGCTCTAGTTGGTATTTTATGCGCTACATGGACCCACAAAACGAAACGGCTTTAGCTGCTACGGATAAAATCAAGTATTGGGGACAAGTAGACTTATACATGGGTGGTGCAGAACATGCAACGGGTCACCTGTTATATTCTCGTTTTTGGAACAAGTTTTTATTCGATATGGGAATTACTCCAAATCAAGAGCCGTTTGCAAAATTGATCAACCAAGGCATGATACAAGGTGTTTCTAAATTTGCATATCGTGTAAATGGTACAAATAAATTTGTTTCTTCTGGTTTGAAAAAGGAATACGAAACCACTCCTATTCACGTTGATGTAAGCATTGTAACAAATGATGTATTAGATACCGAAGCTTTTAAGAAATGGAGACCGGATTTTGCTTCTGCAGAATTCATCTTAGAAGACAACACTTATGTGTGCGGTTCTGAAGTTGAAAAAATGTCGAAGTCAAAATTCAACGTTGTTAATCCAGACGATATTGTAAACAAATACGGTGCTGATACACTTCGTATGTACGAAATGTTTTTAGGTCCCTTAGAGCAATCGAAACCATGGAATACAAATGGTATTGAAGGTGTATACAAATTCTTAAATCGTTTTTGGAGATTATTCCACGATGCTACAAGCACTTTTAACGTAAGCGGTGCGGAAGCAAGTGCTGAAGAGTTAAAAGTATTGCACAAAACATTAAAACGCGTAGAAGAAGATATTGAAAGGTATTCATTCAATACACCTGTGAGTATGTTCATGATCTGTGTGAATGAATTGGGTGTTTTAAAATGCAACAAGCGAAGCATTCTAGAACCTTTAACGATTGCATTATCACCCTTGGCACCTCATATTTCTGAAGAATTATGGTCGCTTCTTGGACATACAGAATCTATTGTACATGCGACGTATCCAATATGGAATGAGAAGTATTTAGTGGAGAGTAATCACGAATATCCAATATCGATAAACGGTAAAATGCGCGCTAAAATAACCTTACCTGCTGACATGTCTACGGCTGACGTAGAGCAACAGGTATTGGCTAATGAAGTTGTTCAAAAATGGCTAGAGGGAAAAACTCCGAAAAAAATCATTGTAATTCCAAATAAAATAGTAAATGTTGTAATGTAACATACCTATAGTTCGTTCTAAATCAAAAAACCAAACCTAAATACATATATTATGAAAAAAATAGCAGTAGTATTCATGACATTATCCATTTTCGCAACTACAACAGAGGTTAATAGTGCAACATCAATTTGCAATCCTGTAGAATTAATGCAACCACAAACTTCAGTTACAGATATATATAATTTCTTAGTGCAAAGTTTAGGCTTAAGTACTACACAAAAGCCTGTTGTTAAAAAACTGGTAGATGAAGCAGGTGTTCTTACAACAAAATTAAATTCAGATACTGCACTAACTGCTGCTGAAAAATCTACAGCTACAACAGAAATTGTAAAGAATTTAACTTCTAAATTAGGCGATGGTGTTTTGAAAAAAGCTCAAAAAACTAAATTGGGAGGCTTAGCAACTCAATTAACTACCATGTTCTCTGCATTGAAATAATACATAGAGTTTTAACTTTATATAATAAAAAATCCCGCTTTAGGCGGGATTTTTTATTATATAAAACCTCTTTCTTATTAGAAAGCAAGAAAGTCAGCGCATTCTTGCTTTAAAACAATATTCGTTTTTCCCGATTTTAAACCATCAACAATCTTTCTAACTAAGACTCCAGCAACAGCCATACGTATGCCTAATTTAATTGCTAATTCAATACAGAAGTCAATTTTTTGATCTTCGTTATCGTCTTCCATGATTAACATTTGTACACATTCGTATACTCTGTCAAAACGCAAAGAATCCGTTTCAGGTGCTTTAAATTTAATTGGTTCGTCACTACGAATAATTTCTTTTATTCTATCGTTACTCAAACCATTCTTTTCACCTAATGCGAAAATTAATTTTTTTTCAGCTACTGAAAAATTTCCGTCTAAATTTGCTATCGCTACAAGGTTAGCAATTTGACTTTTAATTCCTTTGGTTTTTTTACTTACAAAGATTTCCATAAATAAAACTTTTCTTATTTTTTGATTATAACGTAAAGTAAATAAAAAAGATTTACTTTTTTCAATGAATTGCAAAATAATTTAATTCAACAATAAGTATATTATTAATATTCTGATATATACACATTAACAAACTTGAAAAAATACAATAAATTCTTAATTTATACACCAATACATTTCAATATAAAAAAATTAGTATTTTTACAATAATATAATTTATTTACAGCCATGACTGACATCAAAAAGACATTTTCGGAAGAAATTCAATCAAAATATTCAACAAAAGGCGATTTTATTGTATTGGGTAATGCACTATTAGAAAATGAAGCAATAGCCAATGCAACTATAAAGCTTCCGCTAAAAATGTTGAACCGTCATGGAATGATTGCAGGAGCAACAGGTACAGGCAAAACGAAAACGTTACAAACAATTGCAGAATCGCTTTCTTTAAAGGGAATACCTACTCTTATGATGGATATCAAAGGAGATTTGAGTGGGATTGCAGCTACTGGTGTAAGTAATGAAAAAATTGAAGAACGACAAGCAAAAATTGGGTTGCCATTTGAGCCTCAATCTTTCCCAACAGAGTTATTTAGTTTATCCAAAGAAAAAGGAATACGATTAAGAGCCACGGTTTCTGAATTTGGACCTGTTTTATTTTCTAAAATTTTGGAATTAAATGATACACAAGGCGGAATCGTTTCTTTGATTTTTAAATTTTGTGACGATGAACGGTTGCCTCTTTTGGACTTAGCAGATTTTAAAAGATTAATACAATACATTACGAATGAAGGTAAGGATCGCATTGAAAAAGACTACGGTAAAATTTCTTCTACCTCCACTTCAACCATACTTAGAAAAGTAATTGAACTTGAGCAACAAGGAGCTGATTTATTTTTTGGAGAGTATTCTTTTGAGGTAGAAGATTTGCTCAGAAAAGACTCGAATGGAAAAGGCTATGTTTCGATTATGAAAGTAACCGATATTCAAGATCGACCAAAGTTATTTTCAACCTTTATGTTGAGTCTTCTTTCAGAAATTTATAGCACCTTTCCAGAAGTTGGAGATTTAGAAAAACCCAAACTCGTTATTTTTATTGACGAAGCTCATTTAATCTTTAATGAAGCTTCAACAGCATTACTCAATCAAATAGAGACGATTATAAAACTTATACGATCTAAAGGTGTAGGTGTATTTTTCTGTACCCAAAATCCAATGGATATTCCGGCCGGTATTCTAGGTCAGCTTGGAACAAAAATTCAACATGCGCTAAGAGCCTTTACAGCAGCGGACAGAAAACAAATAAAACTAACAGCTGATAATTATCCGCTTACAGATTATTATAATACAGAATTACTTTTAACTTCTATGGGGATTGGGGAAGCAGCTATTACTGTTCTTACAGAAAAAGGCACTCCAGCACCATTAGCACACACCCTGCTTTGTGCACCAAGATCTAGAATGGATATTTTGTCTGACAATGAGATAGATCAAATTATTTCAAGTTCTACTTTAAGTGAAAAATACAATAAAGAAATTGATCGTAAAAGTGCGTACGAAATATTGAATGAAAAATATGCTGTAAAAGAAGAGGAAGTAACTCCAGCTAAGGTAGAACGAAAATCTACCAGAGAAGAAAAAAGCACATTTGAACAAGCTATTAATAGTCCTATTGCAAAGCAAGTAGGAAGAACCCTGGTTCAAGAAATCGTTAGAGGAATAATGGGTGTATTAGGCGTTACAACAAGCAGTCGCAAAAGAAGGAGATAAATGATTGTTATAGTAGTTGGTGGTGGAGCATCTGGATTTTTTAGTGCAATTACATGCGCGTCAACAAATAAAAACGCGCAAGTAATCATCTTGGAAAAAACAGATAAGTTGCTTTCTAAAGTACGGGTTTCTGGTGGAGGGAGATGTAATGTTACGAATGCCTGTGAAACGATTTCTGAATTTGCGGCAAACTATCCAAGAGGAAAAGATGTACTTGAAAAAGCTTTTAGCATTTTCAATAATCAAAGTACCATTGATTGGTTTAAGAAAAGAAAAGTATTATTAAAAACAGAACATGACGGCCGTATCTTCCCAATATCAGATAACTCCCAAACAATTGTAGATTGTTTAATTGATGAAGCATTAAAACATCATGTTCAAATTAAAAAGAGATCTGCTGTTACGTCAATAAAAATACAAGATGGAAAGTTTTATCTTCAAATAAATAATGCATCCGAATTAGTAGCTGATCGGCTTATTATTGCAAGTGGCGGACATTCGCAATTACAGCAATACGATTGGTTGCACAATTTGTCATTAAGCATCGTAAAACCTGTCCCCTCTTTATTTACGTTTAACACGCCAAGCTCACCACTTAAACATTTAATGGGAGTTGCGCACAATGCAAAAGTTTCCATTAAAAATTCACAGTACTCTTATACAGGTCCATTACTAATCACACATTGGGGCATTAGCGGTCCGGCAGTATTAAAACTTTCAGCATTTGCTGCAAGAGCACTAGAAGAAAAAAAATACACGTTCGAAATTGAAATTAATTGGGCGGAACACTTAAGTCAAATTACTGAAGTCGACTTAAAAAACATTCGATCAATAAATAGCAAAAAACTTGTGCGTAATGTCGTCCCTTTTGAATTACCTAAACGCCTGTGGGAGCACTTTTGCAACGAAGCAGAAGTGCGTGAATTTGAAAATTGGGCTGAACTTGGAAATAAAAAACTTCAATTATTATTTTCATTTATAAAAAAATATCCACTAGCGGCACA
>NZ_CALMGQ010000081.1 GCF_937863595.1 uncultured Cytophaga sp. | reverse complement strand
CATGAAATATATACTTGAAGAGCCAAGCCCAAATTTAAGAGCATATATTAATTCTATTTGGTATTTCGAAAACTATTTTGATGATCCTTATGAAATGATTTTTCTACCCAAACACACACATTTTATAACAATATCTTTTGATGATATAGCTAAATTAACTTTTGAAAACAAAGAAGAATATCAAATTGCTCCAATGACCTTGGGAGGGCTATTAGATAAAACTTCATTAACAATTAAACTGCATAAAAAAGTTAAGTTTATTGGAATTGATTTAAAACCCTATGGTTTTTATAAACTTACAAAGCATAGTTGTGATGTTTTCGTAAATAAAAATTGGGATATGGGACTTTTTTTCAAAAAAAGTTCTGTAGATGATTTATATGATCAATTGTGTAATTCTGATAATGTTCAAAATTCCTTCAAGTACATAGAACGATTTTTAATTGAGCAATTTGGGAAAGGATCTAATGAAAAAATGGATCTTCAAATTTCAAAAATTAGTACTGCTATTAAAATTGTAACAGATCAAACGCCAGTTTTATCCATTCGTGAAATTGCCTCTGAACTGGCTATGAGTGAACGTAATTTTCAAAGGCTATTTAATACTGTTGTAGGCGTTTCGCCTAAAAGTTGGACAGATAAATATAAATTCCAACTTATTTTAGTTGGTTTAAAAAAGGGACAATGGAAAACTCTAGAAGATGCGGCTTTTAGTAATGGTTTTAATGATGTATCCCATTTTTGTAAATTTTTCAAATCTCAAACGGGCTTCAAACCTTCTGAAGTAATCCAAACATACGGACCGATGTATAATTCTATTTTCCAATATGATGGATAAATGCAATTTCAATTTAATTTCATACGACTAAATTTTACAACTATAATAAATGTCCATATTTATGTTAATTAAGGCGATTCACCTTTATTCTGTAAAAATCATCTTGTTTTTGTCCGTTTTTTACAGGTAGATTAACAATTTGTAGATGTAAGTTTGTTGCAAAAAAAAGTATGAAATTAAAATTCAATCAATTTGCTATCATGACTTTGATGTGCATTGCATTCATTTCATGTAAGAAAAAAGAGGATAACCCTACACCTCAAAATAATTCGATTAACTCTGGAGCAATCATATTAAGTTGTGATATTTCTAGTAACACAAAATTAACTAATCACAATCCATTTGGGGTGGATTATATTATTAATTGTCCAGTAGTTGTTACTTCAGGTGAGTTCACAATTGACAATGATGTTACAATTCAAATAACACCACAGGGGTCACTGAAAATTAAAGATGATGCGTATATTAGTGCTGTCGGTTTGCAGAATAAACCAATTACATTTGAAGGTGTAACTAGTAATTCAGGTTCTTGGTCTAATATTAGTATTGAAACAAATGATCCACGCAATATTATGGATTATTGTGTTTTGAAAAATGGTGGGAGTACCGTTAATGATTATGTTAGGGTAGGTGGATTTTCATATAATTCAAAGGCAATGTTGTATGTACTTGGTAAATTAGTTTTGACAAATTCTTCGTTTACCAATTCAGGTGGTCAAGGTGTTTGGTTTGCAAGTGAATCCGAAGCTGTGAATTTAGAATCCAATTCATTTAAGAACAACAAAAGTTTCCCCTTAGTTATTTATGCTGGGAATATGGCCAATTGTGACTTTGCATCTTGTTCTTTTACTAATAATGTAAAAAATAACATTGGTATTTATGGAATTACAAGTAATTCTGAAATAGCAGAAGCTGTAATTATTAAAAAAGCTCCCGTATTTTATTTTGTTATGTCTGATTTGAATTTTTTAAATGATACTGAATTCAACGCAGGTACTCACTTTGTAATGTCTGAAGCAAGCCTAATCCGAATTTATTATGATGGGTCCTTGAAAATCAAAGGTACATCTTCAGAGCCTGTAACGATTGAAGGAGAAAGTAATATTGCAGGTTTTTGGAGTGGTTTACACATTAAGTCAAATAATGTAAAAAATAAATTTACTTATCTTAATATTTCAGATGGCGGAAATCAGCCAACTACAGTTTCAAGTGTTACAGCAAATATTTCTGTCGCTGATATAGCTCATCCAGGATATTTAGAAATTAGTAATGTTAATTCTACTAATTTTGCAGGTTGTGCATTGGCTGTAGATGATACACAAACAACTTTAGTAAATAATTCTTCGATAACAATTCCCGAAGCTTGTACTTATTAATGTAATCATTATTAAATAAAAAGCATATTCATAAATGAATATGCTTTTTATTTAATAAATAATCTGAACCTTAAATAGCGATACACAAAAGAAAGTTATGAAAGAAAATGCAACAAAAAACTAAGTTAAAATACGTTCAAATATAATAGGAACAGCATTATATTAGCATTAGTTCAGCAGATTGAACAAAGGCTTACCTGTCATAAAAAACCTCATGTCAAGTATTGAATTTAAAGTAGCCACGCCGTTGTAACTTGTTTTTTACACCTAAAAGTAAAAGCTAATATTCATCACTGAACATTAGCTTTTTATATACAATGTTAATACCAAATACTCAGTAATAATTTCACTTTTTTTTCAATCTCAAGAAAACTTTTATAATCATACCAAATTTATTACCTAAGCCAGCAGATGTAAAAATTACTTCGTAGCCTTCCGTATTTAATTTATCCAATGTTGTTATCAATAAATTTTTATTATCATCCATGTGTTGATCTTTCATGTTATTTCCGTAAGCAATAAATTCAGTTTTACCATTGCCGTAATGGATGTGTAAGCCTTTATCTTCATAGGCAGGAAGTTCTACACATCGATTAAAACGTATTCGCTTTTGCATGCATTTGCGTGATTTTTGCTCCAGTAAAAGCTGAAGCCCCCTATAAAAAGAGTGGCAGCCGAAAAAAGCAGCGATTGAATATTTAAAATATTTATTCATAAAATAGGGTAAAATTTAATTGTTTATAATTTTGACCCGAAACCACGTATTTAACCCTAAAAGAGTATTTTTTTTAGTATTTGATTCTATAAATAGACAAACTCTGATAATTTTTATAGATTTGTCTAATATGACCTTTCTTAATCCTTTCTTTCTATTTGGACTGTTTGCAATAGCAATACCGATCGTATTGCATTTATTCGATTTGCAAAGACCTAAAAAGATGATTTTTACGAATGTAGCGTTTCTGAAAGAAGTCATTCAACAAAAATCAGCTTCTCGAAAAATCAAACACTGGCTAGTACTTCTTTCCAGAATTCTTTTTATACTGTTTTTAGTTATAGCATTTGCCCAACCCATTATTAAGTCAAACACCAACACCATTGCTACCATTTCTACTTCGGTACAAGTGTTTATAGATAATTCATTTAGCATGCAAAATGAATTAGAGCAACAATCCTTGCTTGACAAAGCAATTGCGTATTCCCAAGAAATACCACGTTCTAATGCAGCATCAACCAACTATAGGTTAATTACCAATCAGTTTTCAGGAAATGACTGGCAATACCAATCACAGGATGGATTTTTAGACGCACTCACGGAATTGGATTTCAATGGAAAGTCTCGTACATCCAAAGAGGTAATGAAACGTATCATTGCTTCATCAACAAACAATGCTACCAATGTTCAGGATGTTTTTGTATTGTCTGATTTTCAGAAAACATACTGGAATGAATTAATCACTTCAAAGCCCGATTCTCAATACAATTGGCACTTTATACCGATTCAAACTTCAGATGCATTAAATATAGCTGTGGATTCAATTTGGTTGGATGCACCATTTATACAAACAGGTAAACCCAATAAATTATTTATACATGCCAAAGCCTATGGCACCGGTAAAAAAGAGGTTGTGTTTAAATTAATTATTAATGAAGTACAAATAAGTACGGCAACTATTGAAATCATTGGTGGACAAGAAACAACAACGTTTTTCGACTTTACCTTAGATCAAAAAGCTGCCTATAATGGCGTCATTCGTTTTGATGACTCTCCAATCGTTTTTGATAATGCGTTTTATTTCACCTTAAATAGTGCGCAAGAAATTCAAATAACTTCGCTACATCAATTGGGAGGAGCGTACATAAATAAGATTTATTCCAACGAAAAATTGTTTGTATTAAATTCCTATCCATACCAATCCATAGACTATTCTAAACTGAATCAATCAAACTTGATTGTAATGGAGGAATATTCCAATACAAATAAAGCGCTTGTTCAAAATATAAAACAAGTGTTAACCAAAGGTGGGAACATTGCCTTATTTCCGCCTAATAACGGAGACTGGATTGCATGGCAAGATTTTTTAAAGGAATTATCTGTATCGGTCAAACCAACATCTTTAACAGATACTATCGGTAAGCAAGCATGGTATTTACAATACCCCGACATCAATCAACCTTTTTTTAAGGACGTATTCGCCGATAAGAATAAAGCTGGTACAGAAATGCCCTTCAGTATTCCGTTATTTGAAACAGCTACACCGGGAACTGTATTACTTCGTTACAAACAAGGCACACCATTTTTAACTCAGATAAAATCAGGCAAGGGAAACATATATGTATTTAGCGGAAGTTTAAATGATAAACTGTCTTCTCTTCAACGCCATTCCTTATTTGTACCCATCATGTATTCGATTGCATTTGATGCGCTTCCAGATAACAATCAATTGTATTACAGAACAACTGATCAATCGCTTGTCGTTAAAACGAATGGCAGCTTCACAAATCAAATACAAATTGTAAAAGATTCGTTGTCGTGGTTGCCAATACAAAATATTCGCGATGGAGAAATTATTTTGGACTTGCCAGATGAGATTATGGCATCTGGTTTTTATAATTTAAAAGACAAAGATAGTCTGATACGAACACTTGCTGTGAATTATGGAAGAGGAGAGTCTGATTGCACTCCTATTTCTAAAGATGAATTGATTCTTTGGGCAAAAGATAAACCAAATGTACACGTAATGGATCCCGTGAATCAAGCGGAGTTTTCGGATGCATTAAAAAGCTTAAAAGACGGCAAGCCTTTATGGAAATATTGCATTATGTTAGCATTGTTTTTCTTATTGCTTGAAATACTATTATTGAGATTTCTGAAATAAAATATATGGCTAGTATCGTTATTCGTTCTGCTGAAATAGTTGATTCAACCTCCGAATTAAATGGAACAATTCGTTCTCTTTTAATTGAAAATGGAATCATAAAAAAGATTAGTGAAAAAGAGTTGTCTGCAGATACCATCATTCAAGGGAAGGGATTAAAAGTCTCTCTTGGTTGGATGGACATGCGCGTTACTACGGGTGATCCGGGACACGAGTATAAAGATGATTTGAATTCTATTTGCAATGCTGCCATGCAAGGCGGATTTACAACCATTGCAGTATTGCCCAATACAACACCTCCCATTCAAACGAAAGAATCGGTAGAATACATTAAGGGTAAAACAAGAGATAATCTAGTAGATGTATTACCGATTGCTTCCTTAACAATTAATAACAAGGGAGAAGAGTTGACAGAGATTTTAGACATGAATGCTTCGGGTGCTATCGCTTTTAGTGATGGTACAAAACCTATTTGGCATTCGGATTTATTATTGCGTGCCTTATTGTACTTGCAACCAATAAGCGGACAATTAATTGTACATGCGGAAGATAAATATCTAAGCCATGGCGGACAAATGAACGAAGGTAAAACCAGCACCATGCTTGGCTTAAAGGGTATTCCTAAGTTGTCTGAACAAATAATTGTGGAACGTGATTTGAGTATTTTGGAATATACAGGTGGTAAAATTCATTTTGCACACATTTCAAGCCCCAAATCCTTGGAGTTTATCAAAGAAGCTAAAAAACGTGGATTGAATGTAACGTGTGACATTGCAGCCTATCAATTGGTATTGGACGATACATTACTTGATTCTTTTGATACCAATTTAAAAGTAAATCCTCCGCTTCGTTCCAAACGAGATATAGAGATTTTCTGGAAATATGTAAATGATGGCACCATTGATGCCATTGTATCCGACCACATCCCTCAAGATACGGAGTGCAAAGAATTGGAATTTGACCAGGCAGATTTTGGTATGATTGGCTTGGAAACTGTTTTTGGATTAATCAATACGCATAATACGAAGGTTGACCTTTCGAAAATTATTGATAAACTAACGGTTGCTCCTCGCAACATATTAAACATTGAATTGCCAATAATTAAAGAAGGAGCAAAGGCAAACCTAACCGTGTTTGATACCGAACTCGAATGGGTACTAACTAAAAAAGAAATTCGTTCTAAATGTAGCAATACACCATTCATTGGTAAGAAAATGAAGGGTAGAGCCATTGCCGTATTGAATAACAACCAATTGACTCGCGTACAATAATGAATAACTATCCCAAAGATATTTCAGTCGTAATCCCACTTTACAACGAAGAAGAATCTCTTCCTGAATTGGAATTGTGGTTGCGAGAAGTGATGTTGAAAAACAAGTACAGTTATGAATTGATTTTCGTAGACGATGGCAGTACGGATAATTCTTGGGAAGTAATTTCAAAACTTGCTCTACAAAATGCCAATATTCACGCCATCAAGTTCAATCGTAATTATGGCAAGTCTGCAGGCTTAAACGTAGGTTTTAAAGCTGCTGTGGGTGAAGTGGTCATAACGATGGATGCAGATTTACAGGATAGCCCAGATGAGATACCAGCCTTGTACAAAATGATTGTAGAAGAAAAGTATCATTTGGTATCTGGTTGGAAAAAGAAACGCTACGATCCACTAAGCAAAACAATTCCCACAAAATTATATAATGCCGCTGCACGTGCCATGTCTGGCATAAAATTAAACGATTTTAATTGTGGCTTAAAAGCATATCAAAATAGAGTGATTAAGTCTGTAGATGTATATGGTGAAATGCATCGCTACATTCCAGTTATCGCAAAATGGAATGGGTTTAATAAAATAGGAGAAAAGGTTGTTGAGCATAGAGCCCGTAAATACGGCGTAACGAAGTTTGGTTTCGAGCGTTTTATATATGGTCCATTGGATCTATTGTCTATTTCTTTTGTAAGCAAATTCAAAAAAAGACCTATGCACTTTTTTGGTTTTATGGGCGTATTGTCTTTCCTATTTGGGTTTGCATGCACAATGTATTTAATCGCGGATAAATTATACCACATATATCTTTCTAAGAGTTCGTATAGAGATGTCGTTGACAATACTTGGTTCTATCTAGCATTGGTTGCGATTATACTTGGCGTACAATTATTCTTAGCAGGCTTTATTGGAGAAATGATGATACAACATTCCGATAAGAAAAACGATTATCTGGTTTCAGAAGAAATTGGTGCATGAGATTTTATTCCATCGTCATTCCGGTATATAACCGACCTGAAGAAATAAAAGAACTTTTGGAAAGTCTCACCAAGCAGACCTACAAAAACTTCGAAGTTGTAGTTGTTGAAGACGGTTCAAAAGACTCTGCAGAAGCGATTGTAAAATCATTTTCACAGCGCTTAAGCATTCAATATTTTTATAAAGAAAACACCGGACAAGGACTTTCTCGCAACTATGCCTATGAAAGAGCATTGGGTGATTATTTCATCGTGTTTGATAGCGATTGCATCATTCCGACGCAGTACCTACAGACGGTTGAGGATCGATTAAATAGCGATTACCTCGATGCCTTTGGCGGTCCAGATCGGGCAGATGCATCTTTTACACCTGTACAAAAAGCGATCAGTTATTCCATGACCTCCTTGTTTACAACAGGAGGTATTCGTGGGAATAAAAAAGGCGTAGGCGTATTTCATCCGCGAAGTTTTAATATGGGAATTTCCAAGGAAGTATGGCTGCGAACCAAAGGATATATCATAACACGTAAGGGTGAAGACATCGAATTTAGCATTCGTATTATGAGCTATGGTTTTAAAGTAGGTTTAATAGAAGATGCCTACGTATACCATAAGCGCAGAACCAGCTTTAAGCAATTCTTTAAACAAGTACATTTTTTTGGAACAGCACGCATTAATATTTATCGTTTTGTTCCCACAGAATTAAAACTCACACATTTCTTTCCTATGTGTTTTGTATTATTTTCTTCACTAAGCATTCTGTTGGCCTTGTTTCAAACGCTCATTGGCTTACTCGCTTTTTCCTTTTTAGTAGTATATACCGCTGCAATTATGGTAGATGCTACCATTAAAAACAACTCTATTTACATTGGTCTTTTAAGTGTGTGTGCTGCGTACACGCAATTGTGGGGTTATGGTTTGGGTTTTATGGAGGAAGGATTGAAAGAGTTGTTTTCTCCTTCTAAAGATAAAATGAAGGAATTGTTGGAGTTGAAGAGGACGAGTGCGGAAGGGTGAATCAATAACACTTGCCAATGTCTCGTTCCATTTGTTTAATTTAATGTAAATCTATTTTAGCATGAAACAGGGTCACTAACCTACGCAACTCGCCGTGGTTGGGCCTTTTCGGCCAACCACCTACTAATGTGTGATGTTGCAAGTGGCCTAGGTTTGAAAATGAAGTATTGATTTTACTTCAGATGCTTTCGCATTTAAGCGCTTATTCTCAACTTTTATCGCATCCTGTATTTCCATTAAATCCTTTTGAAATCCCAGTTCAGACAAGGGAGCTAAAAGTCAAGCGTTACTTTAATTACCAACCATAGTGGCTCCACGGTTGTTGGCCAAATCCGCAGCTGCGGAGACACAAACCCTTTTCTCGCCGCAGTTGGCAATTCCAACTCTCACCTTAACCTACGCAACTCGCCCTGGTTGCGCCTTTTCGGCCAACCACCTACTAATGTGTGATGTTGCAAGTGGCCTAGGTTTGAAAATGAAGTATTGATTTTACTTCAGATGCTTTCGCATTTAAGCGCTTATTCTCAACTTTTATCGCATCCTGTATTTCCATTAAATCCTTTTGAAATCCCAGTTCAGACAAGTCGGGTATAGTCAAGCGTTACGAACGAAATTTCAATCAAATTTTGAGGGGAATTTTTATTTTTGTCAAAATTTTTCTCATACACTCCTCATACACTAGCCATACAGTTCCCATACACTAGCCATACACTAGCCATAAAGTTTCCGTACCTTTCATGGGTATTGTCCGGAAAAGCACAACGACAACAAGTTTGAAGGCCCATAAGGCATACCTTCAAGGTTTTTAAAACATTGAAGGTATTATGCATTGTTCGAAAGCCGCCAATAAAATGAACCTCACTTTTTCTATACCTCACGCATTTCTTAACAAACGTTAACGTTATCAGAAAAATATTAATCCTATTTTTACTACGTGTTCAGCTAGCACAATTCCTTTTTATTTCAACCTTAAATTTTTAGGCTCCCAGCCTTACATTATGCTATGAGAAAAATACTTTGGCTTTGCAGTATTGCACTGTTGTCTATCCATCCTTGTGCATTTGCACAGACGACTTTACAACCAGGTGATGTTGCTGTCATAGGCTATAATTTCAAAGACCCCGATCAATTTTCATTTATCTTTCTAACAGATGTTGCTGCAGGTACAGAGTTACTCATTACCGACTGTGGGTACGATCTTGCAACGAACGCTTTTCGAGTTGGAGAAGGCTATTTACGGTATACAGTTCCTGCCGGAGGGAAAAAAATTGGACAAGTTGTTACGTATCCAGAGGATGGAGGATTTGTTAAAATAGGAGTAAGCGGATTTTTCGGATTAACGGTAGATGGCGATCAATTACTGTTTTTTCAAGGGAGTTTTTTTGCGCCCAGATTTATCTATGCCTTAACCGTATCAACAGATACATGGCTTAGTGAAGCCATAACCAATAATACAAGCTCCTTACCGCCCGGCTTGGTTGATGGTGTAACCGCATTGGCACAAACCAAAATTGTAAATAGTAGATTGGATTGTACGGGAGTTGCTATTGATAAATCCTTATTTTTAACCCAAATAACGGATGAGTCACGCTGGATTCGGAGCAATACCACTCGCATAGAACTGCCGGATATTACCTGCAACTATACGCCCTTGGGTTTTGAATCGAAAATCGATGACAGCGATCCGGTCATAAAGAATAATTCAATCATCGAAGTGGGATATACGCAATTAGACGTATTTGATGTGGATGGAACCTATAATTTTACATCCACAAATTTAGAAAATGCCTTAAACACGATAAATCGAAAAAAAATCTATATTTTTAAGGTGTATTATCCAGATAAGATGGAAGTGCGAAAAATAATACTAGAATAACATGTCTAAAGTAGCATTGATTGCAGGTGCAAGTGGTTTGGTAGGTAGCTCATTAGTAGAACTTTTGTTAAATGGGGCGGAATATTCTCAGGTGATTTCTTTACAAAGAGGTCCATCTAGTTTAATGCATCCCAAATTAAAGGTTATCCAAATAGATTTTGATGCGCTAGATGCTGTTTCATTACCGGCAATTACAGATGTGTACTGTTGTTTGGGTACTACAATTAAAAAAGCAGGTTCGAAAGAAGCGTTTAAGAAAATAGATTATGCGTATCCGCTTGCATTAGCAAAACTAGGAGCAAGTTATGGTGCCAAGCATTTTATTATAATCACAGCAATGGGCGCTAACAGTTCATCATTTATTTTTTATAGTAAAGTAAAAGGGGAATTGCAAGATGACTTAGCCAAGAATCAAGTTATTCCTGAGATTTCCATTGTTCAACCTTCTTTATTATTGGGTCACCGAACGGATGCTCGAGTAGGAGAAGGAATTGGTATTAAGATTGCAACAACCTTAAATAAATTCTTTCATTCAGGTATTGGTATTCAAGCAGCAGATGTTGCAAAAGCAATGTATGTCATTGGAACACAATACAACAAAAAGGGAACACAACAGTACCGTTCTTCAGAACTGAAAAAAATAGCCGCTACTCAATAATTCGTATTCATGAGATTTCTTAAACGATTAGATGTACTCGTATTAAAAGCCTTTTTTGGTCCGTTTGTTCTGACAGTGTTTGTTGTGACTTTCATTTTTTTAATGCAGACAATCTTAAAATATGTCGATGAATTAGTTGGTAAAGGCTTAGGCTTTTTAGACTATGCAGAATTAATGATGTATTTCAGCATGAATATTTTGCCGGTTGCCTTACCGCTTGCAATTTTATTATCCTCTTTAATGACCTTTGGCAACCTAGGGCAATTCAACGAATTGACAGCAGTAAAGTCCTCTGGTATTTCATTGTTACGGGTAATGGTTCCGATTGCTATATGGGTTATTGGTTGTACTATTGGTCTATACTTTTTTAACAACTATGTTGTTCCTAAAGCAAATTTAAAGGCTTATAGTTTACTGTATGATTTAAGGCAAAAGAAGCCATCTCTGGATTTAAAACCGGGTGTATTTTATAATGGTATTCCTGGATATAGTATAAAAATTGTACAGAAATTCAATAACGATACTTCCATAAAAGGTGTAATAATATACGATCATACCCAAGGCAGAGGCAACACAGATATAATTATTGCAGATTCTGGAGCGATGTATTTGTTTAATAGTTCACGGTATTTGGCTTTAGAATTATTTCATGGTAATAGCTACAGTGAAGTTAAAGAAGAGGATGGGTCAGGAGGAAATAATAATAATAAAATTCCTGAAGAATTTATGCGTAATGCATTTGAAAAAACTCGGATTGTATTTGATTTGGCATCCTTTGATTTAAGTCGTACCAAAGAAGAATTGTTTACGGGAAGTAGGCAAATGAAAACAACTGGAGAATTGGCTCGACATATAGATTCTGTTCAAGCAACAATTTTGAGACTAAACCAGCACAACAGTGGAATGTTGCAACCATTCTATTATTATTTAAAAATAGACCCGGCCGATACCATTAAGGACCCACCCAGAATTGCAGGTATTACAAGTTTAAATGATACCTTGTTTACAGACTCTACAAGTAAAGTTATTGCTCAGCGTGCTGCAAATCAAGCGCGGTCTATAAAGGCGTATTTGGAAAGTAATGTAGAGCGGGATGAAAACATGGTAAAAGAAATTCATGAGTTTCAGGTTACCGAATATCAAAAGTATACCCAAGCCGTTGCATGTTTTGTCTTATTTTTAATAGGCGCACCTTTAGGTGCAATTATTAAAAAAGGCGGATTAGGTGTTCCAGTATTAATTTGTATCATCTTTTTTATCTTTTACTATGTATTTAGTATCACGGGAGAGAAATGGACAAAAGAAGGCGTGTATCCAGCAAATTTTGCCATGTGGTTTGGCAATGGAATACTTTTTTGCATCGGATTATTCTTTATGAGACAAGCAAAAAACGACTCCAGGATCCTAGAAAGCGACTTTTACTTGATTTGGATCGATAAGATTAAAAAAATAGTAAAAACTAAGAAATAATTTTCCACACCTATTTGTTTAAAAAGTGGATTAGTCGTACATTTGCAGAGAATAAGAGTGTATAATAGAAAAAAATATAATGAATACTGCTAAAACGTATCTTACAAGCGACATCAAAAAAGACATCTTTAAAGCGAACGGTAAAGCTCAAAGTACAACTGACACTGGATCAGCTGAGTCTCAAATCGCTTTATTCTCTCACCGCATCGCACATTTAACGGAGCATTTGAAAATCAACAAAAAAGATTATTCAACACAGTTAGGTTTGATGAAATTGGTTGGTAAAAGAAGAAGATTGTTAAACTATCTTCAGAAAACTGAAATTTCTCGTTACAGAGCTATTATCGCTCAATTGAACTTGAGAAAATAATTCATACTTTATTGAAACATACTCTAACAGAGGGGATTCCAACGGATTCCCTCTGTTAGTTTACATACATACGTAAATTCTTTTTAGATTTAATCGAAACATAGATATATGTCATATCCTGGATTAACAATCATTAATAAGACAATCACTTTACCAGACGGTAGAGAAATACAAATTGAAACAGGTAAGCTTGCAAAACAAGCAGACGGTTCTGCAGTTGTTAGATTAGGGAATGCTATGATTTTGGCTACTGTGGTTGCTGCGAAAGAAGCAAAACCTGGTGTTGATTTCATGCCCTTGTCTGTTGATTATCAAGAGAAATTTGCTTCGAACGGAAAGATCCCTGGTGGATTTTTGAAAAGAGAAAGCAGATTGTCTGATTACGAAATATTGATTTCACGTTTAGTGGATCGCGCAATGAGACCTTTGTTTCCTGAAGATTTTCACGCAGACACACAAGTTGCAATTACATTAATCTCTGCAGATCCAGAAGTATTGCCGGATGCATTAGCATGTCTTGCTGCACAAGCTGCCATGTCTGTATCGGATATTCCTTTCAATGGTCCTGTTTCTGAAGTTCGCGTAATTTCATTAGACGGAACATTTATCATCAATCCTACACCTGCTCAGCTTGCAAAGGCAGAGCTTGAGTTGATTGTTGCCGCTTCGTATGATAACGTGATCATGGTGGAAGGCGAAATGAATGAGGTTTCGGAAGAATTGATGTTGAGTGCAATCAAAGTTGCTCACGAAGCAATTCGTACACAGTGCACTGTTTTAAGAGAATTAGAAGCAGCAGCTGGCAAAACGGAGAAACGTGCATATAGCCACGAAGTAAACGATTGGGATTTAAAGAAAAAAATTAGCGATGCCGTTTACAAACAAGTATACGAAGTTGCAAAATTAGGAAATGCAAATAAGAATGAGCGTGCTGCAGGTTTCAAAGCCGTTAAGAAAGCTTATATTGATGCACTTCCTGAAGGACATACAGAAGACCCAACATTGATTGGTAAATATTACCACGATGTTGAAAAAGAAGCGGTTCGTAATCTTATTTTAGATGAACGCAAGCGTTTAGATGGAAGAGATTTAGAACAAATTAGACCTATTTGGTCTGAAGTTGGTTATTTACCTTCTGCTCACGGTTCAGCTATTTTTACACGTGGTGAAACGCAATCGTTAACTACAGTTACATTGGGAACACGTCAAGATGAACAAATGATTGACAGCGCTATGTTCTCTGGCAACAACAAATTGATGTTGCATTACAACTTTCCTGGTTTTTCTACAGGTGAAGTGAAACCAAACAGAGGACCTGGTCGCCGCGAAGTAGGTCATGGTAACTTGGCTTATCGTGCAATCAGAAAAGTTATGCCTCCTGAAATTGAAAATCCATATACAATTCGTATTGTTTCGGATATTCTTGAATCAAATGGTTCGTCTTCTATGGCGACAGTTTGTGCTGGAACATTGGCATTGATGGATGCAGGTATTAAAATCAAAGCACCTGTATCAGGTATTGCAATGGGTTTAATTACCGATATCAAAACAAATCGTTGGGCTGTATTATCTGATATCTTAGGTGATGAAGATCACTTGGGTGACATGGATTTTAAAGTTACAGGTACTGAAAAAGGAATTACAGCTTGCCAAATGGATATCAAAGTAGACGGTTTATCGTACGATATCTTAACTCAAGCGTTACAACAAGCAAATAGAGGTAGACTTCACATTCTCAACGAAATGAAGAAGACTCTTTCTAAGGTAAATGAAGATTTGAAACCTCATGCACCGCGCATGATCATGATTCAAATACCGAAAGAACTTATTGGTGCAGTTATTGGGCCCGGTGGTAAGATCATTCAAGAAATTCAAAAAACTTCTGGTGCTACTGTCAACATCGAAGAGAAAGATAACTCAGGTTGGGTTAGTATATTCTCTAAAGATAAGACAGCGTTAGATAGTGCGCTTACTCAAATCAAAGGTATTGTTACCATGCCGGAAGTGGGTGAGGTATATGAAGGTAAAGTAAAATCAATAACTGCATTCGGTGCATTTGTTGAGTTCTTGCCAGGAAAAGATGGTTTATTACACATCTCTGAAATCAAATGGGAACGTTTGGATTCAATGGACGGTGTGCTTGAAGTGGGCGAAACGGTTAAAGTTAAATTGGTAGAAGTAGATAAGAAAACAGGTAAATATCGTTTATCTCGTAAGGTTCTTATCCCTAAACCAGAGCAACAAGCGACTCCAAACGCATAATTAATTTAGTTATTCACGTTAAAAGAAACTATCAGACACTGTTTTTCGTTTAACAGTAGGTGTTTAAACAAAGCCGATGAGACAGCTAAAGATCAGTAAGCAGATTACCAATAGAGAGAGTCAATCTCTTGACAAGTATTTACAAGAAATAGGAAAAGTAGATTTACTTACTCCAGATGAAGAAGTAGACTTAGCGAAACGTATTCGCGATGGGGATCAGCTTGCATTAGAAAAATTAACAAAAGCCAACTTACGATTCGTTGTATCGGTTGCAAAACAATATCAAAATCAAGGGTTATCTCTTGGTGACTTAATCAACGAAGGAAACTTAGGTTTGATCAAAGCAGCACAACGTTTTGATGAAACACGTGGATTTAAATTCATTTCTTACGCTGTATGGTGGATTCGTCAATCCATTCTTCAGGCTTTAGCTGAACAATCTCGTATTGTTCGTTTGCCTTTGAACAGAGTAGGTTCTTTAAATAAAATTTCTAAGACATTTTCTGAGTTAGAACAAAAATTCGAAAGAGAGCCATCACCAGATGAACTTGCTGAAGTATTGGAAGTTTCTACAGCGGAAGTTGTAGATACACTTAAGATTTCAGGCCGTCATGTATCTATGGATGCACCTTTTGTTCAAGGTGAAGAAAATAGTTTATTAGACGTTTTGGAAAATAGCAGTGAATCTTCTCCAGATTCAGGCTTAATGAACGACTCTCTACGCAGAGAAGTGCAACGTGCCTTGTCAACCTTAACACAACGTGAAGCAGATGTGATCTCTCTTTACTTTGGGTTAAATGGAGAGCATTCTATGACATTAGAAGAGATTGGTGAAAAGTTCAATTTAACGAGAGAACGTGTTCGTCAGATTAAAGAAAAAGCAATACGTCGTTTAAGACATACTTCAAGAAGCAAAGCATTGAAACCGTATTTGGGTTAATATCCTTTTCTTCTTATAAAAAAAACTCCTCGTGTTCCGATAGTTATCGGGTTCGAGGAGTTTTTTTTTGAATTTCTACGTGTAAATTGCTAAATAAAATTTTAACTTATAAAACCATATGCTACGGAAAAGCTTTTTAGCTCTGTCACTTCTTACATTTTTATTTAATGTAACATCAAATGCCCAATTTCAATTAATTAAAGACTTCGATTCAGGCACCTTGAATTCATTTAAGTCTGATTATTCGGGTATTTTATATACAATAGGTTCTAACGTTATTGTACAATACGATTCTATTTCTGCAGGCCAATATACAGGTTTAACTACATTGGCTGCCGTAGATAAATTGGGTAATAGTCAATTTATAACTTCAATTCAAACCAATTATGACAACTCTAGCTTTTTTGATTTTGTAACTTTGCCGAATGGGAAAATTGCTTTTATTTCAAGAGCTGCTAATGGGGCTTCAAAAGTTATCATCAGTAACGGAACAACAGCAGGAAGTACAGAAGTATATACATCTACTAAAATTATTGACGGATTAGAGTGTATCGATAATGGCTTGTATTTTACCTATGACGGAGATCCAAACCACGCCTTGATGAAGATAGATTTAACAACCTTAGCTGTTACACAAGTAAAGGAATTCGGTTATTTTGGAATGATCTCAGATATCAGTAAGGTTTCCAATACTTCATTAATCTTTTTTGCACCAGATGCAACAGATAATAATAGTTTGAAGTTGTATGTTTCGGATGGTACCACTACTGGCACCACGCCCTTAGCTACAATTAATACTACAGGAGGAGTGTCTCAAAATACCGTGATGACTCAAGTAGGCAATAAGGTGTATTTCTTCTATAAAAATCCTGGAACAGATTGTTGCAATAATTTATGGGTTACGGATGGTACAATTGCAGGAACACAAAATTTAAAAGAATTTAATATTGTGTTTTTAACGGACTTTGTTCGTGAAGGGAAAGCACTAGCATGGGATAATAAATTTTATTTTGCAGCGGTACCAACTGGCGGAAATTCAAATAATGATGAATCGCTTTGGGTAAGTGATGGTACAGTAAATGGTACTGTTCGATTGAATGATCCAGCAGATTATAAAAATGTGAAAGACTTTACTGTTTTCAAAGGAGAATTATATTTTACGGCTTATAGTAATTCGTCTTATTCACGAAAATTATATAAAACAGATGGCACAGAACTAGGAACATCTTATGTAGGCTTGACTAGTAGTACCTCTTCTTCACTTTCACCGTATTCAATTTCATCAGATGGAGCATATTTATATCTAGCAGCTGATAACATTACGTATGGAGCAGAAGTATTTAGATACGATGGCATCAGCTCACAGTGTGCCGTTTCAGATGGAGTTTCGGGTAATGGTTCTTCAAATCCTACAGACTTAGTTATAAATGGATCTGATTTATTTTTTGTAGCAGATTTGCCCGCATCTGGTAAAGAGTTATATACAACAGAATTTACTTCAGTTGCTACACATATAAAATCTTCCGATCCGATTTCGGTAATAATATATCCCAACCCAGCATCCAATCAAATAACCGTTAGTAGCTCTCAAAAGATCGAATCGATACGTTTATTGAATCAAATGGGAAATGTATTAGTGGATACGAAAGAAAATACGATCGCATTGAATTCGTATTCACAGGGCGTATATTTTGTAGAAGTTCAATTAATGAATGGAGAAAATGGTTTTTATAAAATTATAATTACGAAATAATTACATGAGATCTTTCCTAATAAAAAACACCTCGAATGTATACTTCGAGGTGTTTTTTTATGTTTTATACCGAAAAAACCAATCCGTTATAAATTCCACGTATCCCGCATTTAGCGTGCACGCGGAGAACAAATACAGAGTACATTCTAACCAATTCTGGTGCTTTTTCTGATCAACATGCCTGTAGATTGGATAATGTATTTGGAAGGCAACTATAAGCGAATATCAATGCTGAAAACCATGCATATCCAAGCTTGGCGCATCGTCCTAAGAAAGATAAGATATACCTTTTCTATGCTTATAAATCTTAGTTAGCACCTATTTGTGTCGGCCTTCAGTAAAAAGAAAGTGTCTCCAACCAATGGATGTTTATTGCCAATAATTCAATATGTTAATTTTTTACCTCAAATAATTCAGCAAATATCTAGATTTTGTTAACATAAGATAACAAATTTAGAATTTTTATGTAATGTAATTTTAACAGCATATATTGTGAAAAATATACTAATAATTCGAACAGCTTCAATATAATTGCTTAATTAGTATTTTCTTATGAAATATGTTTTATTTATATCAAATAACATTTGAAACATGTATTCAGTAAGAATTTTAATATAAAAAGGCATTTTAATGCGGGTTTTAAGATCAAATTCTAAATATTGATTTTTGGCCGTACATCTGTAGCAGTCTGATATGTTGGTACCGAATCCTGATAATGGATTTGTAACGCTTTGGTAGTTTATTTTCTCATACTCATTAATCTTTTACCCTGCTATGTCTAAAGAAATTCGTTTTGAAATCATTCTCGATGGAAAATCTGTTCCATTTTGCAATTCCATTGTGTTGCATCAATCCTTTAATGCACACCACACCTTTGAAGTTGTACTTGATCAAGATACCTTGGGTAAACTAGCTTCGCATGATTTATATGATTATCAAGATTATGTAGGACGTGATTTATACATTGGCTTTGGAGAAAATGATCCGCATGACAATGAATTTAATGGTATAGTTACCGAGGTGGGTTTACAGCAAGAAGAAGGTGCTTGGGGCAAATTGGTATTGAAAGGGAAAAGTAGAACCTGCCTGTTGGATGCAGGCGATAATTATCGTTCCTACGAAAAAATGGGATTGATTGATATTGTACATCAATGTGTAGAAAATACCACCTCTTCACAAATCAATTTACAGATTAAGCCTTTTCATAAAGAAGAAATTGACTATATGTGTCAGTATGGCGAAAACAGTTTTGATTTTATCAATCGTTTGTCTGCTGAATACGGTGAATGGTTTTTCTACGACGGTACAGATTTGTGCTTCGGCAGACCTAGCAAACAACAAAATATAGAATTGGTATACGGCAGCAACATTTCAGCGATGAATTATGCGATGCAAATACTGCCAAGCAATACAGATGTATACAGCTACAAATCGGCAGACGATAATGTGTTGATGGCAAGTCTACCGTCTGTAGATACTACATCTAGCTTAACAAAGACCGCTTTAAAACGCTCATCCGAAATCTACCGAAAACCCGTAAAACAACCTGCAGTAATTCGCATCAACGACCAAAGTCAGATGGATGCACATGTGAAAGTACAAAAAGGAAAACATGCCGCTACCACGATGCTGTTGAAAGCAACTGGCGATAGCCCGAAGGTATTATTAGGGAATAATGTAACCATTAAATTATCCAAAGCAGCACCCAAAAAAGGCTATGACGACCATGGTGAATATCTTGTAACCAAAGTTTCACATTTTTTAACGGGTACAGGCTCGTACAAAAACACCATGGAGGCCATTCCTTCCGCCAATGAAATCATTCCATTCTCTGCTGCTAAACCAGTAGCGCAAACACAAATGGCGGTAGTGTCAGACAACAACGACCCAAAAGGAATGGGGCGTGTGCGTGTACAAATGCTGTGGCAACAAGACACCAATCAAAAATCGGACTGGATACGTGTGATGACCCCCGATGCAGGTGGCAGCAGCGATGTAAGCAAAAACCGCGGACAGGTATTTGTACCCGAAGAAGGTGATCAAGTATTGATTGCCTTTAGATACAACGACCCAAGCAGACCCTTTGTTTTGGGTAGTCTATTTCATGGCAGCACTGGCGCAGGCGGCAAGGATAAAAACAGCATCAAATCCATACAAACCCGCAGCGGTCATACGCTTGAATTTAACGATACCAAAGACGGAGAAAGCATTACCATCAAAGATAAAAATGGCAACATGATTTTTTTAGATACCGCTGGTAAAAACATCACTATTAGTGCACCCGAAACCATGACCTTCAATGCAAAGAATATGATTATGAAGGTGGAAGAAAACATCACCATCAATGCAGGCAAAGACATGAAAACCGATGTGGATGGCGATGTACAAACGACGGTAGGTAAGAATCATACATTAAAAATTACAGAGAAGCATCAGATTACTTCGAAGGAAACAAGCGAGAATGTGGATGAAGATAAAACCATTGAGATTAAAGGTGACTTAAAGATGACAACTTCTGAAATGACTATGACTGCAAGTAAAGGAGATGTGCTGATTAAAAGTTCCGGAACAGCAACAATTGCAGGTAAAAAAGATGCGAAAGTAAGTAAAGGTTAATTGATACAAAGCATGGAGTCAACTTTGAAATCAAGTCAGCAAATAAAACATGTAGAGCCTTTTTTTGAACAGGATCTTGTGTTAACCTATTGTAAAGAAGAATTGGATGAAAGCGGGAAATGTTCAAGCAAGGAAATAATCCGTGAAGTATTGATTGATTACATCGGTATAGTTGATTCGCTTCACAAGTATCAGATCTGTTGCGATGCGTGTGATGTTGTAACCAAGCGGAATACAGATGTAACGGATGAACTCTTTATAGCGCTTGATTTTGTATTTACGCTTTTGGTTGTAAGCGCTGACGCAAATGGAAATCTTCTAGTGCTTCATAATTTTCCGTATCTACAGCAGGAGTGGGCAGACCTTAAAGAAACATTAGCTGATAATTACGATGAAACTGATAGGGAGAACTGGGAAATGATCCACGCTATGGATATACTGATGCAGGATTATAATGAAATATTAAATTATATAAAATCTCCTGAAATGTATGGATTATACTTTAACGGATATTGGAAATCTGATACTTATCATAGTATTCAGTATGGAAAAGAATTTCAGGATACCATATTTGAAGAAAAGATAGATACAAGTATAAAGGAATTAGGAGTGCAGCAATTTGCAGAAATTCATATTGAAGGTGCAGCTGCATTGTCGGAATTAAAAAGCTATACGGGGACATGCACCTATATAGATGGCGCATTAAACATGTGCCGAAAAAAAATAGATCTGGGTTCAACAAAATTTAACTATTCAGTAAGATGGGTTGGTTTAAAGCAACGCTTTCAGGATTTATCCGAAGGGCAGTAAAAGTATACGATTGGCTTTTTGAAAAGCCTGTGGTACCTCGGGCGCAGCCTGCTGGTAAACATGCCAGTGTTGAGGAAGCATTGCGCATGAAAAAAAAGGAACAGCGCCGCAAAGAGAAAGCAAAGAAAGCAAAGGCGAAAGAGGACTTGAAACTCGTTGTTCATGGCGCTAAAATTCAATGCCTGTTATGTACGAGCCCCATGGGAACCTTGCTAGTAACAGAAGACCGGCCGACTATCCAAAATAAAATAATTGCAACAGTTAAAGACACAAAGAAAACAAACTTTTTATTTACAGGTACCTGCATGAAGAGCCCAAATATGGCGGCTCCCTGTGCATCAGTGATAGTGCCGGGCCAATGGCAAGATACAGGCAGCCTAAAAGTACAGGATCAATCACCACTATTGCAGAAAAGCAAAATCAAGTGTATGTTTGGAAATACAGATATTACATTTATGGTTAGTGGACAGCGCAGCCCATTTACTTATGATATTCCTGCGTCTCCAAAAAATGAAGTGAAAGAAAAAGCAGATCTTACGCTTTCTTTATTTTTTGACGGTACACGAAATAATATGAAGAATACTGAAGCTAGAGAAGAATTTTATAAGCTTCATCGGCTTCGACCATTTGACGATCAAAAATGGAAAGATTCTGCTAACCTAACTAAAGCAGCTTACTATGAGAAAATTGGCAATAAAAAAGACGACAGCTATGAAAATGGTTATTCCAATGTAGCATTGTTGAGTAAGTATTATGTTAAAGAATTAAGTGATGCAGAAAAACTGGATGACTTTGCCTATGTAGAAGGTATCGCAACAGGCAATAAAGAAACAGATGCCTATGTTGAAGATGACCTTTGGGGTTATGCCTTAGGACAAGGTGATTCTGGAGTAGAAGCAAAGGTTGAAAAGGGATGTCAATTTGCAGCAAAAAAAATTGATCGTTTGATCCCTAAAGCAAAAAAGACAGAGCTTATTATCATTAATGTATTTGGTTTTAGTCGTGGTGCCGCTGCTGCTCGTAGTTTTTTAAATGAGATCGATCAGCCTGCCAGACCTGCAAGAACGGAATATTATCAAACTTCACAATATACTCGAACTGCAATTAATATACCAGCTCTTCCCAAGCATGGTGTATTAGGGCGGGAATTAGAAAAAATGGATATAGCCCTGAAAGATGCACGAATCAGGATTCGTTTTGCAGGAGTTTTTGATACGGTTTCTTCTCACGGATGGGTGAAATTTAATGATGCAAAAAGTTTGGGATTGACAGCTGTAAAAAAAGCGAAGAAGACCTTGCATCTAGTAGCAGCAGATGAACATCGTTACTTTTTTCCTTTGGTAAATATTAAAAGCGCTGGTTTTAATGAAAAAACATTCCCGGGCGTGCACAGCGATATTGGCGGCTCTTATGTAGACAATGCACCTGAACATAAAAAAGCCCTTGCAATGGGCGCATCAATTCTTGTACAAGCTAAATATAGAAAGGTGATACGTGATGGCTGGTATAAAAAAGAACAGCTTAAGGTTGTAAAGCCGGAAGCTCCACGTCGTTGGTATGATCCGATAGGCACCGCAGTAAGTGTAATTGAAGATGAAGCGCTCCAGCATTTAACTGGAGATAAAAAAAGCATTCCGGCAGCATACAGTTATATTCCTATGTATATTATGTGTGATTATGCCATGCAAAAAGGGATTTGGATAAATTTTTTAAAAGACGATTTAAAAATAAATTATCATTTAAATGAACATCCAAAATTAAATTCAATTAAAAAGCGTTTGTATCAGATTGTATTTGAAAATGCCCCAGAAATGACATTTTATAACCGTGAGGAATTGGAACGTCAGATAGATGCAATACGTCCCGTTGGTCCTAAAATGGAACAACATGGAGCTGTTGTAAGCTGGATGCTGGAAAAGCTAGATGATCTAGAGCCTGAAGCTGGACAGCCTATTAAACTTGAACCGTTTATTACTGATCTGGATTTAAAACGTAAAATTGAAGATCACAATACGTTGCTTTGGTTGCGGAATGAATACCTGCACTGGTCGGCCGACTGGCTGGAACCCGGATTTAATCCTACACAAAGCGGAAACAGAAAAATCTATAATGGATAAAAAAAACAAAATTAAAAGTTCTCTGCTAATAATGGCAGTAGCTCTTCAGTTTGGGTTAGCTGCCTGCAGTAATCAGCTGAAAAAAGAACTTGTCGCAACACAAAATACAGAAACAAAACAAATAATGAATACAACATTAGAATGGGCACCTGGCGTATGTGCACCAAAGTTATATCCCGTTGAAGTATATCGGGGCGATTTTTATACAGACAACGATTGGCTTTCAATTCCAAATGGAGGTATTGTAGAAGCAGGTTGGGGTGATAATGGGATGAATATGGGCGAAGGAAGTCTTATTCCAGATGGTTTTTCAATTACTTATTTTTCGTACTTGGAAAATAAATTTTATACTGGCAAGTTTGCATTACCAAAAGAACAAATCAAAGAGTTGTTTGAAAAAGGATTAATCGGTTACCGGACAAAAAAATATGTTACTTATGATGCTATGATCGTTGGTATGGCGCCTGGCGGAGTTTTGGTTGTGTGGATGATGTCAAGAGATAATCAAATTGAAATCGGACGGTATCAGGCTAGTGAAACTGATTTAGAATGGGAAATTTTTAATCCGCGGATCCGTATAGAAAATAAAAATGAATACGTTTCGGGAGTCGTTTCAAGGAGGCCTAATGCTCTAGCCAATTTCAAAAAGAATGGCTTGATGCTGGGCTTGTGGGATACATATCGGATTAAGTACAGTTGGCGTCCTGTCTTTGAGTTTCCCGCAGGTAGTAAAGTAGATCATATCGACATGAAAATGTATAATGGAGAAGAAGATTTATTGTGGGGTGAAGCATTAACTGCAAATGCTTTTGTACCCAGAGCCATAACATGGAGAACGACTATGTTGTTTTTTGATGAAACTGGTCAGGATTATGGCGCAGATATAGATTTTGATGAAGCAGAAATATTTGAAGCATACAAACAAATTTACCGCAACGACAAAGAGCAGGATGGTGAGTTGGTGTTTAAATACAACGATAACCGTTCAAGCTTGATTATACTTCTGCGGAATAAAACAGAAGAGATAGAACTTCGGAAATGTAAGATTGGGATATTTAAGCGCACGAAGTGAGGTTAATTCTATACTGTATTATGATTTCATCGCTGCTACAGTTTATTGTTTCAGCATGCTCGCCTTCCAAAAGAAGTGTGCATGCAGATGTTCGGCCGCCACTAGAATACGCATCTGGTATTTGCGCCCCAGAATTATATCCAATACGAGTACATACAGGAGATTTTTATACCGCAAACGATTGGTTGCCATTGCCTAGGGGGGGATTTGTAGAAGAAGGTTGGGGTGATAATGGGATGAATATGAGCAGAAGCGGTATTATACCTACTGGGTTTAAGGTTACCTATTTTGCTTACATGGAAAATAAATTTTATACGGCAAATTTTGCTTTACCCTCCGATACCATAAAAAATTTGTTTAGGGAAGGGATGATTAAATATAGAACAAAAAAATATGCCACCTATAATGCTATGATTTTGGGTATGGCACCAGGGGGGGGGTTAGTCGTTTGGATGAAATCGGTAGACAAGCAAGTAGAAATCGGCCGCTATCAAGCGACAGAAACGGATATGGCTTGGGAGTCTTTTATACCAAGGACTGGGCGTACCAGAGATGAATTTGTCAAAGTTACCATTGATGACACACCATTAGCGAAAGCGAATTTCCAAAAAAACGGTTTGATGCTGGGCTTATGGGATACCTACCGCATAAAATACAATTGGCGTCCGAAGTTTGAGTTTCCAGAAGGTAACACATTTGAAGGGATTGATTTTAAAATGTATAATGGGGAGAAGGAATTTTTATGGGGTGAAACATTAGCTAAAAATAGTTTTGGAAAACGTGCCATAGCAAAAAGTATGGATTTGATGTGGGCCGATGAAACTGGTCAAGATTTTGGAGCTGATATATACTTTGACGAAGCCGAAATGTTTGAAGCCTATAAACTTATTTATAGAGACGATAAAGAACAAAATGCAGAGCTGGTCATTAAATACAATGATACACGTACTTCATTAGAAATTTATCTTCGCAGCAAATCAGAAGAAATTGAACTTGAAAAAACGAAAGTTAGTATTTTCAAAAGAACCTAATGAAAAACATCCTTTTCTATCTTATGATTTCATCGCTGCTACAGTTTATTGTTTCTGCATGTTCTCCTTCCAAAAGAAGCGTGCATGCTGATGTTCGGCCACCACTAGAATACGCATCGGGAATTTGCGCCCCCAAATTATATCCTGTAACAGTGCATAGAGGCGATTTTTATACAAAAGACGATTGGTTACCTTTGCCAAATGGGGGGGTTTTAGAAGCTGGCTGGGGCAGTAATGGAATGAATATGAGTAGAAGTGATATTATACCTACAGGTTTTAGAGTTACGTATTTCTCGTATGTAGAAAATAAGTTTTACAAAGGCGATTTTGCTTTACCATCAGAGACAATAAGGGATTTATTTAAGGAGGGAATGATTGGCTATTTAACAAAGAAATATGCTACATATAAGGCTATGATTGTTGGTATGGCCCCTGGGGGGGTATTGGTTGTTTGGATGCAAGGCGTAGATAAACAAGTTGAAATAGGTCGCTACCAAGCAACCGAATACAATATGGAATGGGAGTCGTTTATGTCAACAACAGGATTTACTAAAGACGAATTTGTTTGT
>NZ_CALMGQ010000080.1 GCF_937863595.1 uncultured Cytophaga sp. | reverse complement strand
TCGAAAACGATTGAAAATGGAGGGGTGTTGCATTTATGATTAGAATCCACCTTTCAATTAAATCTATTTGTTTCTAGCATACAATTTGCATAGACATTTTCGTTAATAGCGTTGGGTTAATAAGCATGCAATTGTAAAATTCGAAATCGAGGTATTATGGAAAAAATTAACGAGAAAAATTTTAATTTTTACAATCAAATTGGCTTAGATACCTTTCAGTCTTTGGCTCAAACAGGTGGGTTTAATACCTTTGTTGATTTAGAGATTGCATATAGATATATACAATCCAATGAAAATATTATCGAAATTGGAGCAGGCTACGGACGTTGTCTTGATTTTTTAATAGATAAGAAACACGAAGGCGAAATTTGCGCAATAGAGCAAAGCGCGGTTCTATGCGAACATTTACGGAAAAAATATTCAAATACAATTGAAATAATTGAAGGCGATATTTATGCCTTTAATTCTAAACATACTATTGATACCGCTTTATGGATGTGGTCTGGAATTATTGATTTCTCCGTAGAGGAGCAAGCGGCTGTTATTAAACACATTCATGGAATTTTGAGTCCCAAAGGTAAAGTATTTATTGATATTCCTAGAATTGGCACTCAAACCATTGCGGATCATCTGGATCAGCAGCGCATAAAATTAACTACAGATTTTGGCGAAATAGAATGTTACATTCCCCTAAGTTCTGAAATGAAAATGTATGCGGAGAAAGCTGGGTTTACTCGTGTAGATGAAATTAATTACGAAACTGCTACGGATAAAAAGCGAACGATGTATATTCTGATGAAATAAGCTGAAGTTAAACAGATAAAAAACTGACATTATAATTTAAACAGAGTGTTTTATAAATAATCTAACCTTAATAATATGAAATATATGAAAATACGTATACAAAAAATTACTTTACTAATTCTAGGTGTTGTTGCAAGCTTAATTGTTAATGCGCAAACTATTGAAGTCTCTGCAACTGTGGCGGGAGTTGCTCAGCCAATTGCTAATGGTTCAGTGTTTAATGCGGCTTCGTTGGGGCCAGTAACACTTAATTTAAAAGATTATTTACCATTAACAGTTACTATAAAAAATACATCTGCAACAGATCCATTAGAATTAGAAGCAGTTGCTGGAAAATATGTGGTGCTTTCAGGTACAGGAGCTTCAGATTTTATAATTAATGAAACAGGAATTACATCATCGACGATAGCTCCAAAAGGTTCTAAAACATTTACAATCAGTTTATCTTCTACTGCAACAAATGGTCCGAACAAAACAGTATCAATAAGCATCAAAAGTAATTCAGAAGGAAATTCTACAGATGGTGTATATGCGGGTAGCATCACGTATAATTTGTCTGGTATTCCCGAGCCTGAAATTGGAGTATCTGCAACCGTAGCTGGCATAACTCAAGAAATTGATAACGGAACTGTATATAATGCAGCTTCGCTTGGTCCAATAACACTTAATTTAAGTGATTATTTACCAATAACAATTACTATAAACAATACATCTTCAACAGATCCATTAATTTTAGAGACAATAGATGGCAAATATATAGGGCTTTCAGGTACAGGTGCTTCTGATTTTACAATTGATGAAACAGGAATTTCATCATCAACAATAGAACCCAATGGTTCTAAAACATTTACAATCACTTTGTCATCAGTTGCGACCAATGGGTCAAACAAAACTGTTTCAATGAGCATCAAAAGTAATTCAGTAGGCAATTCTACTGCAGGTATGTATGTGGGTAGCATCACATATAACTTGTCTAATATTACAACTAGTATAACCAAGGCCTCAGACATTGGTTTAAGTTTGTTTCCAAACCCATCTAAGGATGGTAACATGCAAGTGAAAGCGAACAATGTTATTGTAAATAAAATTGTTGTTAGCAATATTGCTGGGCAAACAGAAGAGTTTACCACCACTCAATTCGCTACATCATTAAAAGGTTTGTTACTTGTAAAACTGTATACGGACAAAGGAGTTGTATCCGAAAAAATCATCATTCAAGAATAGGTTATTTTAACTAACCCTATTAAAAATTAAACCCGTCTCATAATTTATGAGACGGGTTTTTTATTATATAATGAAGGTAAAGTAAATTAAGCTTTCGTTAAGCCGTCCAATACGCTCATTACCTCTTTAACAGCTTTTCTTGAAGTTTCCATCAATGCTTTTTCTTCTGCATTCAATTTCAACTCAATTACTTTTTCAATACCATTTTTACCTATGATAGCAGGTACGCCTAAGTAACAATCATTGATTCCGTATTCGCCTTCTAATTTGATGCAAACAGGAATGATTTTTTTCTGGTCTTTTACAATCGCTTCAACCATTTGAGCAGCAGCAGCACCTGGAGCATACCAAGCAGAAGTACCCATTAATTTCACTAATTCACCACCACCATTTTTTGTACGTTCGATGATTGCACTTAATTTTTCTGGAGCTACTAATTCCGTTACAGGAATACCACCAACAGTAGTATAACGAGGAAGTGGCACCATTGTATCACCATGACCGCCTAATAACATACCTTGGATTTCTTTTGGAGAACAACCAATTTCGTCTGCTAAAAATGCACGGTAACGAGCCGTGTCAAGTACACCAGCCATACCAATAACTCTGTTTCTTGGGAATTTTGATGTGATGTGTGCACAATATGTCATTACATCCAACGGATTGGACACAATGATTAAAATCGCATTTGGAGAATATTTAACAACGCTTTCAGTTACGGATTTTACAATTCCTGCATTTGTAGAAATCAAATCATCACGTGTCATACCTGGCTTACGTGGTAAACCTGAAGTAATAACTACTACATCAGAGTTAGCAGTTTTAGAATAATCGTTTGTAACACCTGTTGTTTTTGTGTCGTATTGCGTAATTGGCGCTTTCTGCCAAATATCCAACGCCTTGCCTTCAGCTACACCTTCTTTAATGTCAAGTAGAATTACTTCGTTTACAATTTCTCTGTATGCTAATACGTCTGCGCACGTTGCACCTACATTACCAGCACCAACTACTGTTACTTTCATAATTTATATTTTTTTTGAGTTCGTGAATTTATGTCTACAAATTAATGAAAAATATTGAAATAGTACGTTCTAAAATAAATGTCTTACTATTCCTTTTGAAAGGGGGTAAGCGTAAATACTACAATCTCTTTTGTAGTATTCGTTATTTTAAATATTTCTGAAGTTCTATAACCAATAATCCATGCGATTTTATTATTACTTGTTAATAGTATCGTTTTTTTCTTCAAGTACTTAGGGATTTTCAACTCATTCAAATAGTCGCTTATCTTTTTAATTCCTTGCATACCAAAAGGTGAGAATTTGTCACCATTTTCCCAATTCCGAATAAGAAGAGGCCAATTCAATAAATCTTTGTCTATATATGCAACAATTTTTGGCTGGTTAAAGCCATTAAAATCATCGCGTTTTATGGTTGTAATAGTCAAATATCCAAACGGTAAATCGATTTGTGTATCCTGTTCTGTTACTTCACATTTAAAATCAACGGCTTTTTCAATAGGGAAAATAAACCAATGGGCTCTATCTTTTTGTAATAGATGTTGTGCAGAATAATAATATGCGCCTGCAGCCTGTTCTTTGTTTTTATAAATATGTTGAATGGCAGAAAAAATAAATCCAAAAGGCAATAACAGTTCTGATAAAATAGTAAGTGGCGAAGGCGTATCTTCTAATTCTTCTATGGATATTGAAAACCCTTCTGTTGTAGGCACAAGCAGCTGTTTCCTATATTGTTCAATATGAAACTTAAATAATTGCTCTGTACCTTTTAAACGCTCTGTATTTTGACGAAACGTTTCTTCTAGATTCGGATTTAGTTTTTTTAATGCTGGTACAACTTGGTGTCTAATTAGATTTCGAGCATACTTTTCTTCCGCATTGGAACGATCTTCTCTCCATAGTAGCTTATTCTGTTCTACATATGTTTTGATGGCATCTCTGCTAGCAAATAATAAAGGACGAATTATATTGCCATTTTTTTCTGGAATGCCATGTAGGCCAGCAATACCCGTTCCTCGACTTAAATTAATTAGGCTCGTTTCTATGACGTCATTTAAATGATGTGCTGTTGCAATGTACTTATACTGGAAGGTTGTGCTTAGTTCATGAAACCAGGCGTATCGTAATTCTCGCGCAGCCATCTGCGTGGATTGCATGTTTTCTGAAGCAAAGTTATTGGTATCGAACCGTTTGACGTGAAACGGTATGCCATGTTGGTGTGCTAAATCGGAAACGAATTGTTCATCTTTATCGGATTCATCGCCTCGCAAACAAAAATTACAATGTGCTACTGAAAAAGTGATTTTTGCTTTTAAAAACAGATCGAAAAGCACAATTGAGTCGATCCCACCACTTACCGTAAGTAAAACCGTATCATTTTGAGAAAAAAGTTGTTTCTCTGAAATAAATTGGCGCAATTCGTGCAACATAGGTTACAATATACAATTTAATTATTTTTGTAATTATGATTAAGTCCATGTTTCGAAAAATAAGTATTGTTGGGGTTATACTATTAAGTTTATTTAATGGTATAACTTCCTACGCTCAGTCTGAAGAAGAGAAAGTTGAATTGGTTCAAGCAGGTGCCTTAGAAGGGCATGAAGGGAAAGAATCGTATGTAAAATTAAAAGACAATGTCATTTTTAAACAAGGTGCCATGTACTTGTATTGCGATTCAGCCTTTCAATATGCTAAAACAAATTACATAGAGGCTTTTGGACGTGTGCGTATGGTGCAAGGTGATACGTTAACGCTTAACTGCTCTAAATTAGAGTATGACGGCAACACGAAGAAAGCAAAAGCAATTGGCAATGTTATATTGGTGGATAAACAGACTATTTTAAAAACGAACCTCTTAAATTATGATCGTCAACTTAAAACGGTGAGTTATTCTTCAGGCGCAAACATAAGTGATAAAGGAAATATTTTAACGAGTAAAATTGGTATGTATAGCACCAGTTCAAAAATATTTACATTTAAAAAAGAGGTACATATTACAAATCCAGGTCAGGGTTTTTTGTTAGATGCCGATACGCTTCAGTATAGTGCTTTGACAAAAATTGCAACATTTAGAGGGCCCACAACAATTACTACTAAGGACGGAAGTATTGTTTCAAATGAAGGTTCATACAACACTCAAACATCTGTGATGTATTTTGGAGGGAAAGCTCAGGTTTTTTCTGGCGACAATAAAATCTCGGGAAATAAAATCGATTACGATGAAAAAACGAAGTTGGGTATTGTTACAGGTAATGTAATGATTGAAAATAAAAAAGATAGTATTACTGTTTTAGGACAAAAGGCAAACTATTCAGGATCCAAAGGATATTCAATTGTAAGTGGAAATCCGCTTATGTATCAAGTAGCAGGTAAAGACACGTTGTTTTTAAAAGCCGATACTCTGATATCCATTAACGATACCATTAATAAAGTGAAGCAGTTGAAAGCATTTTATCATGTTCAACTTTATAGAAATGATATGCAAGCAACGTGTGATTCTTTGGTATATGACTTTTATGATTCAACAATTTATTTATTTCGAAATCCAATATTATGGAATGGCAAAAATCAATTGGTTGCAGATTCTATTTGGATGGTGCAAAAAAATGGTAAAATGGATAAAATGTACATGCACGTAAATGCATTTGTAGTTTCCCAAGACACTCTAAAGAATTTCAATCAAATAAAAGGGCGTGAAATAACTGTTTCTTTTGCGAACAATCACATTCAGAAAATATTGGTTGAAGGCAATGCCGAAAGTATCTATCATGCCTTAGAGGAAGATAAAAAAATGATTGGTTTAAATAAGGCAATTGGAGGATCAATTGTGGTATTATTTGAAAAGGATAAACTGAGTACCATAACTTATGTAACAAAGCCGAGTGCCGAATTTATACCTCCTCAAAAAATAGAACCAGCTGATACTAAGTTAAAAGGATTTAAATGGAACTCGAAAGAACGACCAACTAGACAAACTGTGATTGGAACTAATTTATAATCAGTATATTAGTCAATCAAATTTGAATTGTAATAACAAAAATCATTTTGTATATTTGCAAGCTATGCCTTTGAATAGAATATCCGCGTTTTCAGTTTGTTTCTTAATCATTACAATGCTTTCCGCATGTAGTGATTTTAGTCGTTTACAAAAAAACGGTACACCTGAAGAAAAACTGTCTAGAGCAATAGAATATTATAATGAAGACGAAAACTATAAAGCAGGTTCATTACTTGAAGACGTTTCTCCTTTATTAAGAGGAAAGGCAGAAGCTGAAACAGCATTATACTATTTAGCTAATAACTACTTCAAACAAAAGCAGTATGTTATGAGTGCGTTTTATTTCAAGGATTTCTATTTAACCTATCCGCGAAGTAAATTAGTTGAAGAAACCATGTATATGCATGTATATTCTCTTTATAAGAGTTCTGCAGATTATAATTTAGATCAGCAGAGTACGTATGAATGTTTAAAGGCACTAACGGTGTTTTCTACGCGTTATCCAAATACGACTTATTTAAAAGAATGTGAAACGATTTATACAGAGTTGAACGGAAAGCTAATGCAAAAAGCATTCGAACATTCGATGATGTATCATAAAGTAAGTAATTATAAATCAGCGGTAGTTGCTATAACTAATTTTATTAAAGATTACCCAACTTCGCCTTACTTAGAAACGTCTTACTTTACACGATTTGAGGCGCAATATCATTTGGCGAAAAATAGTATTCAGGGACAAATACAAATAGATCGTTATTATAAGGCTATAGAATATTATCAACTATTGAATGATAAATTCCCAGATAATAATTACAAAAAAGCTTCTATTGAGTACTACGATAAATCGCTCGAAGTATTAGAAGAATTAAAATCTAAATAAGTACATTCATAAAACAAATATATAAAGTGAAAGCACCAATTGTATCCGCAAACTTAATAACCAGAGATAACGATAAACTCGCTGAAAAAACTGGCAATATTTATGAATCTCTTGTGGTAATTTCTAGAAGAGCTAGACAAATTTCTATCAAGATTAAAGAAGAATTAAATTCAAAATTAGCTGAGTTTGCATCTAAAGAAGACAACTTAGAAGAGATATTTGAAAACCGCGAACAAATTGAAATTTCTAAATATTACGAAAGAATGCCAAAACCATCTACGTTGGCTACGGAAGAATTCTTAGAAGATAAAATCATGTTCCGTCATACTGGTATTGCTTCTGCAACGCCTAGAAAAGAAGACGAAAAGTAATAAAGGATATATGACATTACGTGGGCAGAAAATTCTGTTGGCAGTTTGCGGAAGTATTGCTGCTTACAAGTCCGCGATAATAGTTAGACTTTTAAAAAAACAAGGAGCAGAAGTGCGTGTTATTATGACGCCTTCTGCTCTTGGTTTTATAACCCCACTTACACTTTCTACCTTATCTGAGAATCCAGTTTTACATGCATTTACCGAAGGGGATGCAGGGGAATGGAATAATCATGTTGAATTGGCTCTATGGGCTGATTTAATATTAATTGCTCCCGCTTCAGAAAATACCATCGGTAAAATGGCGCATGGCATTTGCGATAATTTAGTTTTAGCCTGCTATTTTTCTGCTAAATGTCCCGTCTATCTTTGTCCTGCAATGGATTTAGATATGTATAAACATTTTTCAACGCAAGAAAATCTAGTGAAATTACAGCAAAATGGAGTTGTGTTAATTGATGCTGAAAGTGGAGAGTTGGCTAGTGGATTAATTGGACAAGGTAGATTAGCAGAACCTGAAAATATTATTGCAGTATTGCAATCGCTTGTGGGAGAAAAAGCACCTTTTTTAAATCAGAAAATTCTGATAACAGCTGGTCCTACATACGAAGCAATAGATCCCGTTCGTTTTATTGGTAATCACTCAACTGGTAAAATGGGAATTGCTTTAGCTATACATGCATGGAAGATGGGAGCTAATATTACACTTGTATGTGGTCCAATAAGTGACGCATTGTTTTCTACGCTTCCTTTAGGTATTGAAATAAAAAAAGTTGTTTCTGGAGTTCAAATGTATGATGCTGTAAAAAACATCGTTGATGAGCAGGATATTGTCATATTTGCAGCAGCCGTTGCAGATTACACTCCCGAGATTGTTTCTGATATTAAAATAAAAAAGTCAGAAGACACCTTCACAATTTCTTTAAAAAAGAACCCCGATATTGCTGCATCATGTGGAGCAAATAAAAAAGCACAACAAAGATTTATAGGGTTTGCGCTTGAAACAAATAATGAAGAAGCAAACGCATTAAAAAAGCTAGTGTCTAAGAATTTAGATGCAATTATTTTGAATTCAATGAACGATATAGGAGCTGGCTTTGCTACAGATACCAATAAGGTCACCATTTATTCAAAGAAAAATAAGCCGTACTCATCTGCATTGCAGACAAAAGAAATTATTGCGAAGGAAATTTTAAACTTCATTCATGAATTATGAAAAGAACCTTAACTCATTTATTCGCTTTTTTATTGGTGTTCATTTCCATTCATTCTCATGGACAAGAATTAATGGCGAATGTAACGATTGATGCTACTCAAATTCCCAATATTCAAACATCTGTTGTAACGGATATGAAACAAACCATTTCACGTTTTTTGAACGATCGTAAATGGTCTAATGACGAATACTTAACGGAAGAAAAAATCCGTTGCAATTTTTCTATTATGTTAACAAGCGGTAATTCCGCAAATGCTTCATATACCGCAACACTTCAAGTGCAGGCTACACGTCCTGTATATGGTACAAGTTACGAATCAATCACTCTTAACTTTTTTGATAAGAATTTTAATTTTGATTTAAATATGGGGCAACCAATTATCTATAATGATAATATGTTTACTACCGATTTGTCTTCCATGTTAGCGTTTTATGCCAATATTATTTTAGCAGTGGATTATGATAGTTTTAGTAAATTAGGTGGGCAACCGTTTATTGAAAAAGCAAATACCATAGCAAATAATGCAGTTCAAGCCGGTGGTGGTTGGGCAACGAGTGGTGATCCAAATAATCGATATGCATTAATTTATAATTTAAATAGTCAATTGTTACTTCCATTTAGAAATCAATTTTACATTTATCATAGAGAGGTATTGGATAATTATCTAAAAGACCCCGATAAAGAACGTTTAAAAATTATAGAGGTATTAAAGACGATAAAGGAAGTAAACAAACTCGTTCCTTATTCTATTTTATTACGAACATTTTTCTTGTCAAAACGGGACGAGCTAATTAACATATTTAAAGATTCTAAAAATGCGGAATTAAAAACTCAAGCTTTTAATTTGTTGAGAGAACTCGACGCATTGAATACAGAACGATATTCAACAATTACTAAATAGCAATTGACGTAAAATGGGGAAACGTTTAAATCGGTACAAAGGATCTATGATAGCAGAGATACTTCCAACTCTAATAGAAATGGAAGTAAGTATTGTCCTGCAAAACGGATCTTCATATCATGGAATAATGGTATCGACAAATGGAGATGAATTCAGTTTTAAGGATTTTAGGAATGTTAAGCACGTTTTTAAAATTGCAGAGATTATGGAAATAATTACAGACGAGGTTACAACTTTTTAAATAGATGCTGCAGCAATTAAGTATAAAAAATTATTCTTTAATAGAAGATCTGGATCTGGTTCCGTCTTCAAATTTTAATATTGTAACGGGCGAAACAGGTGCAGGGAAATCCATCATGCTGGGCGCCTTAGGGCTTTTATTAGGTAATCGGGCCGATACTAAAGTTTTATTGAATGCAAGTGGGAAATGTATTATAGAAGGCACATTTCAAATTGCTACGTATCAATTAGAGCAGATTTTTGAGTCGAATGATTTAGACTATTTTGATTCATGTATTATCCGAAGAGAAATATCAAATCTTGGTAAATCACGGGCATTTGTGAATGATACTCCTGTTACCTTAGATGTATTGAAGCAATTGGGTAGTTACTTAATGGATGTGCATTCACAACATGACACGTTACTGTTAGGAAGCACTACGTATCAACTATCCTTATTAGATGCTTTTGCATCGAGTCAATCCTCTCTAAAAAAGTATCAACTTTCATTTAAAAGATTAAAAGAAACACAGCAAGAATTAAAAGATAAAAGAAGTGTATTAAAGGAATTACAATTGCAATCCGATTACAATCAGTTCATACATTCGGAGCTTGAAGAAGCGAGTTTGATGCTTGGTGAGTTGGAGGATAAAGAAGCGGCGCTCAAAAAAATGGAGCACGCAGAAGATATCAAGCAGAAATTAGAGACAATTTTAAATTCCTTTAATCAAACGGATCAAAGTGTCTTGCCCATATTGCAACAAAGTAGTAAACAACTTCAAACCATTAAAAAGTGGTCGGTTGCATACGAATTGCTCGCTGGGCGGATGCAATCTATTTGTATTGAATTAAAAGATATTGAAGCAGAGTTGGAAAGTGAATCGTTAATTGTTGAATACAATCCACAGTTAATTGAGCCACTAGAAACGCGCTTAAATATATTAAATACCTTATTGAAAAAACACCGTGTACAAACCGTTGCGGAGTTGATTCAGTTGAAAGAAGAATTGGGTGGCAAGGTGCTTTCAACAGATATGTTGGTAAACGAAGTTGAAGATTTAGAGAAACAAGAGTCTGTATATTATAAAGAAGTATTGCTGGCTGGTAAAATTCTTTCTGGTGAAAGAAAACAAGCGGCACCTAAATTTGAAGAGCAGGTTAAATCTTTATTAAGTGAATTATCTATGCCAGATGCTCGCGTCCAAATCACCATTAAAGAGGACGAGCCAAGCATGAATGGTATTGATAAAATCCAAATATTATTCTCAGCCAATAAGGGTGTAACACCTGGAGAGTTAAAGCAAGTAGCCTCCGGCGGTGAGTTTTCACGTTTGATGTTGGCAATAAAATATATGTTAGCAGATAAAGTTGCTTTGCCTACAATTATTTTTGATGAAATCGATACAGGTATTTCTGGAGAAGTTTCTATTCAAATGGGTAAGATGATTCGTAAAATGGCAACACGTCATCAAGTGATGGTTATTACCCATTTGCCGCAGATTGCAGGTATGGGAGATAAACATTATTTTGTTTATAAGGATACCAGTGGTGAGCGCTCTATCAGTAGAATGAAAGAATTGAATACGAAAGAGCGTATTGAAGAAGTTGCTAAGATGATTGGTGGAGATAAACCTACCGAAATAGCAATACAAAATGCGAAAGAAATGCTTGCAGGAGTAAAATAAAATCAAACACACATATAAATCAGTTATGGCTTACAATTTATTAAAAGGCAAGAGAGGAATTATTTTTGGAGCATTAGATGCAAATTCAATAGCTTGGAAAGTTGCTGAACGTGCCTATGAAGAAGGCGCAACCTTTACATTAACAAATGCACCGATAGCAATGCGCATGGGTGAGATAAATACATTGGCAAGTAAATGTAATGCTACTGTTATTCCTGCTGATGCGACTTCAATAGAAGAACTGGAGAATTTATTTAATAAATCGACGGAACTTTTAGGTGGTAAAATTGACTTTATTCTGCATTCTATAGGTATGAGTCCAAACATTCGAAAAGGAAAAGAATATGGCGACTTGAACTACGATTGGTTTTTGAAAACATTGGATGTTTCTGCCTTATCCTTTCATAAAATCATGCATGTTGCAGAAAAGAAAGACGCTATGAATGAATTTGGTTCGATAGTAGCGCTATCCTATGTTGCTGCGCAGCGCTCGTTTCCAGATTATACTGATATGGCAGATGCGAAGTCTACCTTAGAGTCTATCGCAAGAGGATATGGTGCACGTTTTGCAAAGTTGAAAAATGTACGTGTAAACACGATATCGCAATCACCAACCAAAACAACTGCGGGTAAAGGAATAGCTGGGTTTGGAGCATTTTATGATTTTGCAAATATGATGTCGCCGCTTGGTAACGCAAGTGCAGACGATTGTGCGGACTATACCATTATGATGTTTTCAGATTTGACGCGTAAAGTAACCATGCAAAATTTAATGCATGATGGAGGATTTTCCTCTACAGGCATGACGCCTGAACTTATGCAGATATTTGAAGAACGAATAAATAACTAATATTAAAATATACCAATTGAAAAGCCATTCACCAATACTTGTGGATGGCTTTTCAATTTCATTATGAATATGTACGATACAAATTTGATTGATACCTATGATTACGATTTACCTTTGAATCGTATTGCAGAATATCCATTGGCAAATAGAGATGCATCTAAATTATTGATATATAAAAATAAAACCATTATTGATAGCACATTCAAAACGATTGTTGAAACCGTTCCAGAAAATGCATTATTGGTTTTTAATAATACACGAGTTGTACAAGCTCGTTTTTTATTTCATACCGATACAGGTGCACAAATAGAGGTGTTTAGCTTAGAGCCTGCTGAAGGTGGCCCCGCTGAGAGTATGAGCTCAAAAGAGGGAGTTGTTTGGAAATGCTTTGTGGGGAATGCAAAACGTTGGAAGCAGCCCATTATAGAACGCCGCGTAACTATGGAGTCGGGACAGAATCTTGTCTTTAGTGCGAAACAAATCGATCGAAAAGAAGATTATTATATCATTGAATTTTCTTGGAATCATTCTGATTTATCCTTTTCAGAAATTTTCTCATCGCTTGGCGACTTACCCCTCCCGCCATACATGAAACGTAAAACGGAAGAAAGTGATAAAGAACGTTACCAAACGGTTTATGCAAAACATGAAGGCTCCGTTGCAGCACCAACTGCTGGCTTGCATTTTACAGATGCAGTATTATCATCCTTGCAACAAAGAGGTGTTATATTAAAAGAGGTTACACTTCATGTTGGAGCAGGTACCTTTAAACCTGTCAAGACCAATAGTTTAACAGAACATGCCATGCATGGTGAATATATTAGTGTTACAAAAGAATTTATATCGTATGTAAAGGAACAACTACAAGATAAATGTATTATTCCTGTGGGAACGACATCCATGCGTACCTTGGAAACACTATATTGGTTGGGCTGTAAGCTAAAACGAGATTCCGATTTTAATACGGCTTTGCCAGAACTTGATCAATGGGATGCGTATTCTCTAGTACCGATATCTGTTGAAGATTCCTTGAAGACCATTTTAGATTTTTTAAATAAGCATGGTCGTTCGACTTTTGAGGCACGTACATCTCTACTTATTAAACCAGGCTACACGTTTAAAATGTGTAAGGCGCTTATTACAAATTTCCATCAACCTAAAAGCACCTTACTTTGTTTGGTTGCATCTTTTATTGGTATTGAAGAAATGAAACGCATATATACGTTTGCTATGGAATATGATTATCGCTTTTTAAGTTATGGCGATAGTTCAATTTTATTTCAAGATCCCAAATAGTGTACACTTACTTATAACTACTACATAGATAAATTTTTCATGTTTGCTTAAGTAATAGTTTAATTAATATAAATAGTTGAATTAATTCTTTTAAAAATTCCATGTTTGTATTTTTCCACACATACTGGACAAAAAGTGATATTGTCAATAGATATTATTACATAGAGTATAAATTGTTTTACACTAAAATTTTACTTTATAACATAGTTATTAACATATGTTAAACTGTTGTATAATATGAAGAATATTTATGTTTATTTAAAGAACTTTAATGTTTCGGAATTGTTAAATTAGTGGTGCTCTGACAAGTGAAAAAGACAAGTGTTAATAACAATTTTTTGGTAAAATATTTTTTCACATCTTTGTCATCCGCTAAAAAAAGTGGGTATAAAATTTTTAAACACCCTTAGATATGATTGATGTAAAAGACTGTAAGTCAGTTTGGAACAGTTGTTTGGAATATATCAGACAATGTGTTGGAGACCAAAGTTTTAAAACATGGTTTGAACCAATTGAACCATTAATGTTAGTAAACAATGTCTTAACAATACAGGTTCCAAGTCAGTTTTTTTATGAATGGCTGGAAGAGCATTATGTTCATGTACTTAGAAAAGCGATTGATGAACAATTAGGGTCAGAAGGAAGATTAGAATACCAAATTCTGGTGGATAAGACGGATGCAAATCGTAAATCTCAAGGTTCAATCTTACATAAAGGAAGTATTATTTCTAGATCTGTTAATCCTGGGGTATCTAAAGATGTTAAAATTGATGTGTCTATTTCAAGTCAACCGTTAGACTCTCAATTGAATGCAGCTTATACGTTTGATACCTTTATAGAAGGAGATTGCAACAAACTAGCTCGCTCTGCGGGTATGGCTGTTGCAAACAAGCCGGGTGTTACTTCTTTTAACCCATTATTAGTATATGGTAATGTAGGTTTGGGTAAAACACACTTAGTACAAGCTATTGGTAACCAAATCAAGAAAAACTACGCAGATAAAAAGGTGTTATACGTACCTTCTGAGCGTTTTTTGAGTCAGTTCATTGAATCAATGAAGAATAATCAATCACAAGAATTTACAAACCAATTCTTGGGTTTAGATGTTTTGATTTTAGATGATGTACAATTCCTTTCAGGGAAAGAAAAAACTCAGGAAATTTTCTTTCATATATTCAATCATTTACACCAATCAGGTAAGCAAATCATCATAACAAGTGATTGTGCGCCTAAAGATATTAAAGGATTACAAGAACGTTTGTTATCTCGTTTTAAATGGGGTTTGAGTGCTGATTTACAAGTGCCAGATTACGAAACGCGTAATGCAATCATTTGCAAAAAGATGCAATTTGAAGGTATTGAACTTTCACCAGAAGTGATCGATTATTTAGCATATAGTGTTGATACGAATATGCGTGATCTGGAAGGTGTTGTAAATTCATTAATTGCTCAACATACACTTAGTGGTCGTAAAATTGATCTTGAATTAGCAAAACAAATCATTCAGAACATTGTTCAGAATGTAGAAACTGAAGTAAACATCGACTATATTCAAAAATTTGTTTCTGAATACTTCGCAGTTACAATTGAGCAGATGAAAGATAAAACGCGCAAAAGAGAAATCGTTATTGCTCGTCAGGTTGCTATGTATTTTGCAAAGGAATATACAAATATGTCATTAAAATCTATCGGAAATCATTTTGGTGGAAGAGATCACAGTACGGTAATACATGCCTTGACTTCTGTGAGTGATTTAATGGATACCGATAAGAAATTTAGAGCTACTATGCAGGATTTGATTAAAAAAATAAAAATCAAATCTGCTTAATTTTAAATTGTCAGAGATAAATCCTCTAATTTGAAAACCGGACGCCATGCCGGTTTTTTTATGCCCACAAAAAAAGGATGTTGAATTTGTTCAACATCCTTTTTATTTAATCTGTTTGTTCAAACAATAATAAGAAGTAGGACTAAAAGTAATATTGATAAATTGACTTTGATCCGTTGGTTGTAATACCTTCAATGATTACTTGACCTCTAATGTTCTCTAGAATACGCGCAACCTCGCTGGGTTCACTTACAGGTACCCTGTTGATTGATGTAATAATAAAGCCTTCTTGTAGTCCGAGCCTACTTATAAGGCCATTACGTACAGTTATAATGCGTACGCCACTTTGTAAACCTAGCTTCTCTTTTTCAACTTTTGAAATTGTGCTAAAATCAGCACCTAAAGTTTTTGATGCGTATACTTCGTGTTTTACAATTGTATTGGTCCCTTCTTCATTTGTAAGAGTTACGGTAGTCGTTTTTATTGTATTATTGCGTTTATAGCTTACGATTACGTTATCACCAGGAGATTTATAGGCAACATACTCATCAAAATCGCTTCTCGAATCGATACTTTTATCGTCTATTTTTATAATGACATCATTTTTGGCTAAGCCCGCTTTGTTCGCAGCACCGCCATTTTGCAAATAATTTATATATGTCCCTTCTAAACTTGTAAGGGCTAACTGTTCGGCAATGCTAGAATTAATTTCACTTACTTCAGCGCCAATAAATGCTTTTTGAACGACTCCATATTTAATTAAATCTGCAACAACTTTTTTAACGATGTCAACCGGTACAGAGAATCCATAACCTGTATAGCTTCCTGTCTTAGATAATATGGCCGTGTTGATTCCAATTAATTCTCCTTTTAAATTTACCAATGCACCACCTGAATTACCTGGATTGATGGCTGCATCTGTTTGAATAAACGATTCGATAGGAAAACTACTGTTTACAATATTTATATTTCGTCCTTTTGCAGAAACAATACCAGCGGTTACTGTTGAGTTCAGATTGAATGGATTGCCTACAGCTAAAACCCATTCACCAATTTTAAGGCTTGATGAATTTCCAATTGTTACGGCAGGTAAATTTTCTGCTTCAATTTTTAATACCGCCAAATCTGAAGACGGGTCAGTACCAATTACTTTTGCTTGATAGGTGATTTTATTATGTACAACTTCTATTTTCTCAGCTCGTTGAATTACATGGTTATTTGTAATGATGTAGCCGTCTTTCGAAAAAATGACACCGGATCCAGAACCTGCAACAAAGTTATTTCCACTTCCATTAAAATACCAGTCAAACCAATTGTTATTATTTTGACTGGCAGAAACGGTTGTGATATACACAACGCTTGGTGTACTTATTGCAGAAGCATAGGTAAAATCGCTCATGCCTGTATTCATTAAATTAGCAGGATAAATGGGGATGGCCGGTAACGTAGTTTCAGGGATAGCTTTTACAGCATTTGTGGTAGGCACGAATATCACGTTGAATATGCTCGCGCCAATGAAGCCTGCGAGTGTTGCAAGCACTAATAAATAAAGACGTTTCATATAGTATTTGATTATTTTAGATTCAAATTAAAAATAAATTTTGAAAAAATAAATAAAATGCATTTTTTAAAGTAAATGTATTCAGTAGAGATAAATTAGCGGGATGATATTAATCTCTATCAATAAATTCTGTCATTTTGAGTCACAATAGGTATCGAACTACGTTATTACTTAGCTCAATCAATTCTCACATGTTAGGAAAATTTGAAATGATACTAGTTGCTATGTTGTCTGAAAAGTAAATCTATATAAACGGAAATTACTACCATGTAGAATTCTACCTCTGCGCTATTAATAATTATTATATAAGAACCTGCTGTTGGTTATGCATTGTGCTAGAATTAATAACTACAAGTTGTTTAGAATACACCTATTTAATGATTTCTTTAAGTATATCATGATTTATTCTTTTGTCCCGACAGTCATTACGGATAGTCCTATTTTATTACAAACAAGCTTATCAAAAGCTTTAAAAAGGGGGACTAGAAAATTGTAAAATTTCAATTGACCTTTAGGAATCAATTTGTTTTTCAATAATTTTCCCGAAATATACCAACCTAAAATACCGACTGCATTAAAATATTTTTTGTGTATTATTTTGAAATTAGCTGTATTAAACAATGTACTTAAATATCTTTGATTGTATCTGCGATAGTGTTCTAGTTCATTGTCAAATCTATTGTAAAGAGTTTGATATGCAGGAACAAGAATAATGAGCTTGCCTCCTTTTAACAGTTTGTTATTGTCTGCCGATCTTCAGAAATATGTTCTACAACGTTCAATGCAAAGATTGTATCAAAGCTTTCAAATTTTTCTTTATGCAACGCATCAAAATTTTGATCTGCCAAATCAAGCAAAAAAAAATTAATGGATTAAACTCAGGAAACCTATTCGTTAGTATTTTTAAATGAATTTCGCGTAAGTCAGAACGTTTTATATCGAAATTATTTTTGATGTAAAATTGAGATATATTTCCAATGCCAGATCCGATTTCTAGTATTTTTCCAGAACAAAATGGTTTAATTGTATCAAAAACCAAGTGTTGAGCTTATCTGCATGTGCAATCACAGAAAGTGTTTCAATGCCTTCTTGATCAATTTCTTTAAACGAGAAGGTAGGTACGTTCATTATTTAAATATATTATATTTAATAATACAATATAATGCTCTAAATGCATCTTTCATTCCTATCTTTTTGCCTTCTTCATACGTTCTTCCATAGTAAGAAATTCCTACTTCATAAATTCGAATGTTAGGTATTTGAGAAACGCGTGCAGTAACTTCTGGTTCAAATCCAAAACGTTCTTCTTGTAATTTAATGGGCTGTATTATTTCTGATTTAAATAACTTATAACACGTTTCCATATCTGTCAAATTTAAATTGGTAAATAAATTGCTTGCCATAGTAAGCATTTTATTGCCTATTGTATGCCAGAAAAATAAAATGCGGTGTGGTTTCCCTCCAATGAAACGTGAGCCATATACAACATCTGCAAATCCATCTAATAAAGGTTGCAATAACACATTATATTCTTTCGGATCATATTCAAGATCGGCATCTTGAATGATTATGTAATCTCCAGATGCTTTTTTTATACCCGTATGTAAAGCTGCACCTTTACCTTTATTCACTTCATGATTATAGAGAACAATGTTTTCAGTAGAATGCGCTGCAATATATTGTTCTATTGCATTTTTTGTGCCGTCTTTTGAACAATCATTTACCAAAATGATTTCTTTTTGAATATTATCTCTTAAAGTAACCGCAAGGACTTTATTCAAAATTAAATGAATGGTACGTTCTTCATTGTATGCTGGAATGACAATAGAAAGTGTTTGGTTAGCCATATTTTTATTTGATATTTGAAAATAATAAAGTTAAGTAAGTATCCCAATCCCAATAATAAGAGCCCATAAAGCAAATATCATAAGATAGTGAAAGTTTTAAGTTGTATAGGATGCTTAGGATCGCAATACTTCCAACTATAAATTTCATTTTTTTGGAGAGTTCAATATACGCTAAAGGTAAAAAAATAATTGTATAAAATTCAACCATACTTCTATGTCCAAAAGCACATCCAAGTTCAGTACTCCACCATGAAGCATAGGTATATATAACCAAACCGAATAATACATAGATCGGTATTGTAAATGGTGATTTTTTTCTATTTATGAATATGAATAAAAGTATAAATAACGCAATAGGGGTATAAAGAAAAAGTCCATTATTGGGCGCAAATAGAACTTTCAAAATTCGAGGGTTCATTAAATAAGGAAATCCTTCATGTCCATAGGGAAGTCTTATTGTAGAAATAATTTTATAGTAGATGACTTGAGGACTAATGATAATTATGGGTATAAGATATAAGAATATGCTTTTTGTTGTGAAAAATAGTTCTTTAATTGTGGTAATCGCATTGGGATTTTGAATGATCAAAATCAGAAAGTATGGCAGGCAAAATATACAATTGATAGGCCTAATTAATGCGATAAAACCAATTGTTGTTCCAATTAACAATATGTCTTTATAGGTTACAATATAAGATCTTTGTTTGATGTCAATCATCACAAATAATAATAGGGAGAACCAAAAAAAAGAAAAGCTATGCGACATTCCATTTTCAAGAGTCGTATAATAAAATAAGTTAGTAGAAGCAAAAAGGGTAACGGTAATTATTAGTGCTTGTATTGGGGATGTGTATTTTTTGAAGCACGCGAAACTAATAAAGAGTCCTAATAATACATAAAAAGTAGATGCCACGGAAGATATCATCGTATATGAAAATGAAAATCCATCATTTGGATTGGCGATAAAATAATGATTTATGAGCCAGAATGGAGACATCATTACAGCCACACCCATAGGGTATTTTGTATAGATATAGTTGTCTATATTCTCAAATGCCATCCCTGGGTTTTTTGCTATCTTATCTGGGATGTTATTTCCTTGCCAATTGTAAATAAATGTTGCTGGTAGATACACATAATAGCCTGCTTTATCAGCATAAATTTCACTGGTATAGCCGTAGGGGTCTCTTCTTATGTGTCTATTAAATGTGAATAATAATAAACAGATCCAAAGTATAAAAAAAATAAAAGGCTTTGAGTAAATTAATTTCATTTTAATGATTAAAAAGAGTGCTTCTAGGGCTTATGTAGAATTCTGTGAAGTATAATTGTAATTCGCTTCTTTAGCTAAACGGTGATTATGAAAATTGAATTATTTTGATGTGTATTAAAGGGTAAATTTAGTACTTATTTATGATTGAATACGTAGAAATTTAAGATATTTGCGATTCTATTGTTATAAGACATTATTTAGTTATATTTTTTTAACTTGCTTACTCATATTATGGGAATTCGTTCACTACTAAGTAAGCTTCTTGCGCGTTGGGTTGTTGATAAACAAACTAACTGGTCTTCTCGACCAGTTGAAACTCAGCAACAGGTATTTAACTATTTATTAACTTCTGCAAAAAAGACGAAGTTTGGTATAGATCATAAATTTATGTCTATACAGACACATGCAGATTATTGCAGAAATGTACCTATTAGGGAATATGAAGGTTTTCATAGCTATATTGAAGATATTAAAAGAGGAGATAAAAATATTCTCTGGCCAGGCTTGCCCATTTATTTTGCTAAAACATCTGGTACTACATCTGGAGTCAAATACATACCCATTACAAAAGCATCTATATCTCATCATATTAATGGTGCAAAAGATGCCTTATTAAATTACGTGTACCATACCGGCAAATCTGATTTTTTAGATTTGAAAATGATTTTTTTATCAGGCAGTCCTGTAATGGAAAAAAAGAATGGAATTTTTATTGGTCGGTTATCGGGTATTGTCAATCACCATGTTCCAAGCTATTTGCGTGGAAATCAATTACCTTGTTTTGATACAAATTGCATCGAAGATTGGGAGCAGAAATTAGATCAAATTGTAGCTGAAACAATTGAACAGCCCATGTCACTTATTAGTGGCATTCCACCTTGGGTGCAGATGTATTTCGATCGAATTGAAACACGAACAGGGAAAAAAATGAAAGATGTTTTTAGGTCTTTTTCCTTATTGGTTTATGGTGGAGTTAATTTCGAACCTTATCGAAAAAAACTCATGAATAGCATCGGAAAAGAGATTGATACGATTGAAACATACCCAGCCTCAGAAGGGTTTATTGCATTTCAGGATCAACCAAACAATGCAGGTTTATTGTTGTTGTTAAATAGTGGGGTCTTTTATGAATTTATACCTGTTGATACATATGGCTCAGCAGATCAAATACGTTTGACCATCGGCGAAGTGGAGTTGGGCGTGAATTACGCACTCATCATGAGTACAGATGCAGGCTTGTTTGCGTATTCGATTGGAGACACTGTTAAATTTGTTTCAAAAAATCCATATCGCATTGTTGTAACAGGCAGGGTAAAGCATTTTATATCTGCCTTTGGAGAGCATGTTATTGGAGAAGAAGTAGAGCAATCAATGAAAGAAACGTTGGCTAAACATCCAGAAGTTTCTATCTCTGAGTTTACCGTAGCACCACAAGTAGCACCAGCAGACGGACTTCCATACCACGAGTGGTTTATTGAATTTATTGATGAACCAACTAATTTTAGTCAATTTGCAAGTGACTTAGATGTAGAAATGGTTCGTAGAAATATTTATTATAAAGATTTAATTGTGGGGAATATTTTACGTCCATTGAAAGTAACACCTGTACCAAAGGGCGCATTTATTGAGGGAATGAGGAAAATGGGTAAGTTGGGAGGTCAAAATAAATCACCACGATTATCAAACGATAGAAAATTTGTAGATGCGATTTTTAACTAATCAGTAATGAAAGAAGAAAATAAAAAATATATTGCCTTGCTCGGTTCTACTGGTTCTATCGGTACACAAACACTCGAAGTTATTCGCGCAAATAAAGATCGATTTGTTGTAGAAGTATTGACTGCAGAAAATAATGCTGACTTGTTGATTCAGCAAGCAGTTGAATTTAAGCCAAATGTAGTAGTAATCGGTAATGAAGCGCTTTACGGAAAAGTAAAAAATGCATTAGATCCATTACACATCAAAGTATATTGTGGCGCAAAGTCTTTGGTTTCCGTAGTAGAAATGGAATCCATTGATATTGTGGTAACTGCAATGGTTGGCTATGCGGGCTTGCTGCCTACGATACATGCCATAAAAGCAGGGAAACATATTGCATTAGCTAATAAGGAAACGCTCGTAGTTGCGGGTGATATTATAACGGAATTAGCTCAAAAACATAAAGTAGCCATATTGCCAGTAGATTCGGAACATTCGGCTATTTTTCAATGTTTGCCAGGCGAGGGGATGAATGCCATTGAAAAAGTTATATTGACCGCATCAGGCGGACCGTTTAGAAGTAAAAAACGAGACGAATTAATTTCAGTAACAAAAGCACAGGCCTTAAAACATCCCAATTGGAGCATGGGTGCTAAAATTACCATTGATTCGGCATCTATGATGAATAAAGGATTGGAGGTTATTGAAGCAAAATGGTTGTTTGGGTTAACTGCAGATCAGATTGATGTCGTTGTCCATCCACAGTCTATCATTCATTCAATGGTTCAATTTGAAGATGGTTCCATTAAAGCACAAATGGGTTTGCCAGATATGAAATTGCCCATACAATATGCTTTGGGTTTTCCAGAACGTTTGGTTTCGAATTACCCCCGCTTTGATTTTTTGCAATATCCTTCTTTGACTTTTGAAAAACCCGATTTTGAAACGTTTCAAAATTTATCCTTAGCGTATGAAGCATTAAGAAAAGGAGGGAATATGCCATGTATATTAAATGCTGCTAATGAGATTGCTGTAGAGAAGTTTCTAAAGGATGAAATCACCTTTCTTGAAATGCCTGATTTGATTGCTGAATGTATGGTTAAGATACCGTATCTTGCTTTACCGACATTAGATGATTATATTCAATCTGATAAAGAAACACGTATGTTAGCACGTACGTTTTCAAAAGTAAAAATTAAATAAAAAAACGAATACCACATCCATGGAATTGTTAATTAAGGCAACCCAATTAATATTTGGCTTGTCCATTTTAGTAGGAGTACACGAATTAGGACATATGCTTACCGCCAAATTCTTTGGCATGCGCGTTGAAAAATTTTCAATTGGTTTCCCTCCTAAACTATTTGGATTCAAAAAAGGTGAAACAGAATATTCTGTAGGAGCTATCCCATTGGGAGGTTTTGTTAAAATCTCCGGCATGGTGGACGAATCACTGGATACTGAATCCTTGAAAACAGAACCACAGCCTTGGGAGTTTAGAAGTAAGCCTGCATGGCAACGCTTAATTGTGATGTTGGGTGGTGTAATTGTAAACGTCCTTGTCGCTTTTATAATAAATATAGGATTACTCTCGACAGTAGGTGAGTCGGATATTAAAATTGAAGAGTTTAATAAATTTGGCATTGTAGCACACCCCATTGCACAAGAAATTGGTTTGCAAACAGGCGATAAAATTAAGGCTGTTAACGGAAAAGATATTGTATATTTTTCAGAAGTATTTGATGCTTTATTGAATGATAATAGTTCAATAACGATTGTTCGAAATGGGGAAGAAAAAGTCGTGAATATCCCAAGCACCTTGTTGGACAAGTTGGCTGAAAAAGATGCTGCAGGCTTTATTAGTCCTGTCTCTGGCTATAAAGTGGCAGATGTTTTAAAAGGAGGTAATGCTGCGGATGCAGGTTTGATAAAAGGCGATTCAATTCTATCTATCAATTCAGTTTCGGTTCCTTATTTTCATATTTTAAAAAATGAATTGGGTAATCATAAAAATGAGAAAGTACCTGTATGTATTCTTCGCAACAATCAAATTGATACATTAAACATACAAATTGATAGCTCTGGTATGATGGGAATTCAATTAGAGTCCGTTCGTGTCATGCAGGCCTATACGCATCAGTATTCATTTATCGAATCTATTCCTAAAGGAATATCAAATTCTATAAAAGTTATTACCGACCAAATAAAAGCGTTCTCTAAAATATTTAAAGGCGAATTAAAAGCTTCTAATTCAGTTGGTAGTTTCTTGTCTATTGGGAATGCCTATGGTGGCGAATGGGTTTGGTCACATTTCTGGAGTTTGACGGCAACTTTATCCATGGTATTGGCGTTTATGAATTTGCTTCCTATACCAGCATTGGATGGCGGACATGTGATGTTTTTACTGTACGAAATTATTTCAGGCAGAAAGCCTTCTGATAAATTCTTAGAAAATGCACAAAAAATAGGTATGCTTATATTGTTGTCATTGATGTTGTTTGCAATTTCAAATGATGTCATTCGAAATTTATTTTAATTAACCGTAGTATTATATGATGTTGAAAAAAGGTCTTCTCCCTATGTTATTTGCATTGATCTCAGTAATGAGCTATGCAGGTATTCAAGATTCAATTGGCGTAACAAAATTGAATAACAAACTTCACATTCAATATTTAATTTCTCCGGGAGAAACCATTTATGGAATATCTACTAAATATGGCGTTTCGTTAACAGATTTGTTTGAAATCAATCCTGAGATTGAAAACGGATTAAAAGTAGGGCAGGTTATTAATATTCCATACAATCCATCAACAATGGCGAAGCCTGTAAGGACGACCCCTGCTAATGCACAAGTATATAAAGTACAACCAGGAGATACGTATTATGGCATAGCTAAAAAATACAATACTTCGGTAGAGCAATTGCTAAAGATGAATAATATGGATTTGAAAGCGGGACAAGAAATTGTGATTGGCTATGATAATTCATCTACAAACACAAATACCACAACAATAAAACCTGCTGTTCCAAACACAAACACAAATACAAACACAACAAATAATAAACCAACAGAAACAAAGCCAACGGAAACAAAACCAACGGAAACAAAACCAACAGAAACAAAAATACCTATAACCAACTCACCTGTTGTAAATACAGATCAACCAGTATTGTCAACAGTTGGTAGCTTTGCACCACCATTCAACGATTTAGGTACTCCGTATACATACGACTCTTCACGCAAACAAATATTGGTTATTCCCTTTGATCCCTATTTGTACTTCTCAGACGCTGATGATGAGATTGCTGCAAAATCAAACATGCAGCGTACAAAAGTTCGTGAAATATTTAGACGTAGGTTAAATACCTTATTGATTGCACCAGGTTACGAAACCATACATTTGTTAGGTGGTAAAAATAATGATTCATTAACGGATTTAAATAAAATTTATTCTTCGGTGAGTTATAATTATCAAGCAACGCTGAAAAATCCAAATTCTATTGAATCACAAACTGCTCAGGCATCTGCTGCTACTACCAATAAAAGTACTAAAAAAGGAAGTTGGGTTAAAAATTCGGTTGGTACAATAACGGGTACAAATAACGATGTGCCTTCGGAATATAGTACACCAGCAGATAATGGCAAGTACTTTGGTGTAGCGGTTCGCAACCCCGATTTCTTTAATTATTTTGACGAGAAATACAGCATCGATTATTATATCTTCATCAATCAATTTGAAGTTAAAACAAATTATCAGCATTGCTTAGACCGTGCAGCCTTAAATTACGAACGTACATTTGTTGTGCACTATTCAATTTTTGATGCAAATGGTAAGCAAATAGCAGGTGATAAATTTAAGGTTCATTACAATTCTAATAATTGTTATGTATATCAAATTGTAAGTGATAACGTTCCAGAAATGGCACAAAAAATATTGAATCAATTGCCACCACCAAGTGCAAAGTAAGTTAGATTGTATTAGGTGATTACCCATTATATAAAAAGACCGACATCATATGATGTCGGTCTTTTTATATAATGGGTAATCA
>NZ_CALMGQ010000079.1 GCF_937863595.1 uncultured Cytophaga sp. | reverse complement strand
ATGTATATGTGATGCAGCCAACAGATGCAGATTTTGGAAATAGTAATGATCCAAAAACAATGGTTCGTAGAACAGATGGCTCGGGTATTGATGGTGAATCATATAAAATTAATTTTCCGGGAGGTGCAGCAGCATGGCTGGGGAAAGAATATGTGGATACGGTTGCTTGGTATAATAACCAAATCAAAGGATGGGAAGATTTGCTTGCTCGAAATGAAAAAGAAAAAATCGATGCAGAACGTATTGCAAACTATTCTTACGATGCAGGTACTGTTTTTGAAAGTTCCACAACTGTTGAAAGTTCCAAATCAAACAGCAGCACATTTGAATTTACGATTAGTCCATCGGTTGCAACACAAATTGGTTTTGATGTAGCAGGCTTGGGTATGAGTGTGGAGATTACTGCTACCTATAATCACAGAGAAACAAAAAACACAACAACCAACGAAACAACATCGCAAACATTTGGATATGTTTTGAATGATACCGATGAAGGCGATTATTACAGTATCGACATCAAAGATGCAAAAACCCAAACGGGTCCTGTATTTTCCGTACGAGGTGGTCAAAGTCAATGCCCCTATGTTGATGCAGAAATATCTAAATACTACCAAGTAGGAACACAAATGTCTGCAGCAACCATGCGTAGAGAAGTTCCTAGAATAAGCGTTTCTTCATCCATTGTAAATAATGTAGCAGCTGGTAAAGGTGCAAATTTTGCACTTCAATTAAAAAATGCTTCTGAAACAGGCGACGATGCTTGGTTTGAAGTGAGTATTGACGAAACTTCGGTATCGGGTGCGAATATTCAAATTGACGGTGTTAGTATTGGTAACGGTAGAACATTCTTTGTGCCAGGCGGAGGTTCTATTACAAAAACCTTAACCATTCGTCAAGCCAAAGACGATGTGTTTACATTTGAAAATGTAGGTATTATTTTACATTCTCTATGTCAGTTTGATCCAGGGGATAACTGGGAAGATATCTCGGATACAGTTGCCGTATCTGCACTTTTTCAGCCTGCATGTTCAGATATTATATTGAGTAAGCCCAATGATAAATGGTTGGTCAATACCAGTGATATGCAGTTTGATGGAACTGTTGTCAAAACAATTCCATTAAATATAGGAATAGAAGGATATGATTTAAACCATAATTCGTTTCAGCAAATTGCTGTCCAGTACAAAGCAAGTTCTTCTTCTTCTTGGATTACGGACATGAAGTACTTTGTAGATAAGGTTGATTACGATGCAGCATCTGAACCAAAGACATGGATTAACAGTGAAGCAAAATTAAATTATACCTTAGAAACAAAAAGTCTTCAAGATAGAAATTACGATGTGCGTTTGAAAACCATTTGTGTGGATGGCACAGAAAATTACTCTACAATTGTTTCAGGTATTAAAGATATTAAGAGACCTAGATTATTTGGAACGCCGCAACCTGGCGATGGCATCTTATCTCCTGGAGACGATATCATGGTTACCTTTGATGAACCTATTCAAGCTGGGCTTTTAACTTCCTACAATTTTTCTGTAAGAGGTGTATTAAATGGTGCAGAAATTTCTCACAGTTCGGTATTGTTTTTTGATGGCGTAGATAACTACGCAAGTATCATTGAAGGGGTAAAGCTAGCCGATAAATCATTCACAGTAGAATTCTGGACACAACGCATCAATAATACTGCAGGTGTTATATATGCACAAGGAGATATAGAATTTGGCTTTAATAGCACTAATAATTTTTATGGTAAATTTGGTAATCAAACAATCACAACAAGCAGTAGCTATACTTCTGCAGATGATTGGATGCACTGGGCTGTATCGTATGATTATGTTGCTAAGACAGTAAGCTTTTACATGAACGACCAAATTGCACTCGGTAGTACAACTGTTTCAAGTGTATTCAATCCTATTGGAAGAATCTACATAGGTAAATCGTTAACAGGTAGCAATACTTTGAGCGCTTACCTACATGATCTTCGTGTTTGGGAATCTGTAAGAGGTCAAGGTAGTGTGGTGGCAAATATGAATGTTCGTATGCGCGGCGATGAAGTTGGACTTTCTGGATATTGGCCAATGGACGAAGCGGTAGGATTAATTGCCAATGATATTTCTAGATCGCACAATGCTGTATTAAATGGTGCTTCTTGGTCTATATCCCCTAAAGGATATGCACGTACGTTGAATGGTTCATCGGATTATTTAACCATGCCTTCTGGAAACGTTGTCGTAACCAAAGAAATGGATATGACACTTGAATTTTGGATGAAAGGTGGACCGCAATCAAACAAGACGATCTTCTCTAACGGCCGAGGTGACAATACAGATTCGTCTCCACCTTTTGAAAATATTTGGACAATTGGTGCTGGAGCTGATGGTAAATTATACGCAAAGAATAATGGAATCTCATTAGCTGTATCGAAAGATTTCTTTGATAATAAATGGCATCATGTTGCCTTGGTTGTGAAACGTTTGTCGAATACAACCTTGTTTGTGGATGGAAACCAAGAAGCCTTTACTCAAAGCGCAGTCTTTGGAGGCTTTAGTGGACCTCAAATGACACTTGGAGCGGAACAGTTTTATTCTAGTGGTTCGTATACCTATGCACGCAATTTTAACGGGTCTGTGGACGAGTTTCGTTTCTGGAATTTGGCAAAAACGCAAAAACTAATTGAATTAGATAAAAACGCCAAGTTGAAAGGTAATGAAATAGGATTGATGTCTTATTATCCGTTTGAACATTATGATGTTAATCTGATTATCAATCCAAGTTTAGCAATAGCCGTACAAGGTAAATCAGATATTGCTACTGCAAACGGTGGTGCATCTATTAATACGGATATACCGAATATCAAACAAGCCAGACCGGTTCAAAATGTTGCCTATGATTATGTTGTCAATAATGACAAAATCATTATAAATATTACTGAAGATCCGGAATTGGTTGAAAAAACAGTTATTGAAATAACGGTTACAGATATACAGGATGTAAATCAGAATAGATTGGCATCGCCCATTACGTGGACTGCTTATATGAAGAAGAATACCGTATTGTGGAGTGAAAGTGTCATTAATAAAGATAAAAAACTGTACGATAAATTATCGTTTCAAGTTGAGATTTCAAATGTGGGTGGTACAGGACAGAATTACGCCATCAGTAATATTCCTTCTTGGTTAACCATTGTAAATCCGAACGGAACATTATTACCGGATTCAAAAAAACTTTTAACCTTTATCGTTAGTGAGTCTGTTAATATTGGTAAATACGAACAGTCCCTTTATTTGAGTTCTGATTTTGGATTTAAAGAGGCACTTACATTAAATCTGAATGTTTCTGCGCAAGCTCCTAAATGGATTGTTGATCCAAGTAAGTTTGAATACAATATGAGTATTGTTGGTACATTAAATATCAATGGCATTGAATCCACAAACTCGGATGATATGATTGCTGCATTCGTAAATGGTGAAATAAGAGGTGTTTCGAATTTGAATTACATTCCTCAATACGATCGTTATGAATTCTTCTTGGATGTATATTCAAACATTACAGATGGAGAACAAATTGATTTTCAAGTTTGGAATGCAAGCTTAGGGCAAATACACAATAACGTAACACCAACTATTTCCTTTGAGAAAAATACCATCGTCGGTTCACCTTCCGTACCACAAGATTTCATTGTTACCAATTATGTACGGGTTGGATACTTTATGAATAAAGGCTGGAACTGGCTTTCATTTTATGTGAACTCAAATCAACTTGTTTCTTCTCGTGAATTATTAAAAGACGTATCTGCAAACAATGGAGATATAATTAAAGCAGATAGCAGATACGATCAGTATGGAACAGGCATTGGTTGGGTAGGAGGTATTACGCAGCAAAATAACAAGAGCGGAACCTCTGGCTTTAATGCACAAGAAGGATACAAATTAAAGTTGGCGCAAGCAGACACGTTCTATGTGACTGGTAGTAAAATTGAAACAAGTTCCATTGCAGTGCCCTTGAATACAGGTTGGAATTGGGTTGGTTATCCGGCTGCATTAAATATGGATGTGAATGTTGCATTGGGTAATGTAAATTTCGAAACCAATGATTTTATTAAAGGACAAAATTCATTTGCTGTCTACGATTATTATTTGGGTTGGATAGGTAGTTTGAAATTCATGAAACCGACTTTGGGCTATATGATGAAAACAGGTTCCGCTCATACCTTAACGTATCCAAATCCTGAACTGATTAATGGATCCAATTCCAGAATTGCTAGTGCAGTTGAAGAAGAAGGTAACGGACCTTGGGAAATCAATTCTCAAGAATATGCGAATAGTATGTCCTTTATTATAAATACCAATCTATGTAATGAAACGGTAGATGTTGAGAAGGATTACCTTGGCGTGTTTGTGAATGATGTGTGTAGAGGTTTTGTAAATCCTACCTACGTTTCTGCAAAAAATGAACATCTATTCTTTTTGACGACCTATGCTAATACTTCAGGAGAAAAGTTGACATTCAAATTTTATGATGCGAGTTTGGATAGGATGTTTGCAATACAAGAAGATGCTGTATTTTCTAGCGATGCTATTGAAGGAACTTTGTCCGTACCATATAGAGTAACTGTTGCAGAACAACGTACATGTATTTCAACAAATGTATTGAACAGTTTAACTAGTAAAGACATAAACATTTATCCAAATCCCTTTGAATCTACAACAACCATTGAGCTTGTCGGTGTTGCAAATGAAGCAACAACAATTGTGATTTCAGACATTTCTGGCAAAGTTGTAAAAACATTAAATAGCAATTCTAATAAGGTGCTATGGGATGGCTTAAGCGATGCGGGGAATGAAGTAAGTGATGGCGTTTATATTCTTACCATTCATGTTAAGGATGAAATCATTAATACAAAACTGATTAAAAAATAAATACAGATTTTATACCTATTAGCACTAATTATTTTATGAAATACATTAAACTACTTCTGCTATTTTTTATAATGGCAGAAGTACAAACAAGCTTTGCACAAAATTGGACTGTTACTGGAAGTTATGCATATGACATGACAGTAACCGCAGTATTGAATGCAAATTGTATGGAACTAGCCAATCCTTCAAATCAATTGGCTGCTTTTGTGAATGGAGAGGTTAGAGGAGTTGCCTTGTCTTCTGTTGTTGTTAAAGGTCGCTATGTTGCCTTATTAACGATACGAAGTAATGTTGCTTCTGCCGAATCTGTGAGTTTTAAAATATATAATTCAGAAACAGATAACGTTATCGATGCTTCAACAAGAATTATTTTTCAAGATGATGCTGTGTACGGTACACCAAGTGATCCATATGAAATAAAAACAAATTATACTCCCACTAATTTGACCTTAGCAACAAAGAGTGCTCAAGAAAGCGAAGGGATTACCTTGATATCATCAATGAGTGTTAAGGATCTAGATGTAGGAGATACGCATACGTTTGCATTGGTTTCTGGACTTGGCTCAACAGACAATGCGAAGTTCTCCATTTCCGGCAATATGCTTTTTTCTAAAGGAGCAGTGAATTACGATATTCAAAATAAATATAACATCCGAGTTCAAGCGACCGATAACAGAGGGTGCTTCGTGTCGGATACGTTTACAATTTTATTAATAGATCGGAATTTTCCTCCAACGGATATAACGATTAGTAATTTAAGTGTGAATGAAAATGTACCTGTCGGTTCTATTATTGGTTCAATAACAAGTACGGATATTGATAAATCAGAAGTATTTACCTACGCGTTAATAAGTGGTGTAGGTTCAGATGATAATAATATGTTTAAAATCGATGGTAATTTTTTTATTACAAATGCGTTATTTGATTATGAAACTAAAACAACCTACACCATACGTATTCAAACAAAAGACAGTGGAAATAATACATTTGAAAAGGTTGTTTTACTAAACGTGAAAAATGTTAATGACAATCCAGTAATCAATAACAAAACACTTTCTGTAGACGAGAAGGCATTTTATGGAACAGTATTAGGTAAGATTACAGCTTCAGACGAAGATGTAAGTCAAACGTTAACGTACTCTTTTGATACAAGCACTCCTTCACAATCTATTTTTGGAATAAATACTACATCTGGTGAAATTACATTGCTATCGAATACATTAAATTACCGTACCACTCAATCCTATTCTTTAAAAGTTGTTGCTAAAGATAATGGATTGCCAAGTCTTACAGATACGGCTATGCTTACCATTATAGTATTGTATCAAAATTATCCACCAACTGGTATCTCTATAAGTAATACCAGTATTAATGAGAATGTTGCTGTAGGAACTTTTATTGGTGACTTTGAAACATTTGATAATAATACAGAGGATGTATTTACCTATGCATTTGTTGGCGGATTAGGGTCGGATGATAATGGTAGTTTTAAAATTGTCGGTGGGAGTTTATTTACAAAATCAAGTTTGAATTATGAAGTTAAGGTTTTATATACTATTCGTATTAAAACAAAAGATTTATATGGCGCAACATTTGAAGATTCATTTGTGATTCATGTTGTAGATGTAAATGAAAAACCTCAGTTACATGATCAGTTAATGACTATTAATGAAGATGCTCAGATAGGTACTTTGTTAGGTACAATAGTGGCTACGAATGAAGAACCATACCAAGTGCTTTCTTATTATATTCTTAGTGATGGTGCTCCTCAAACAGCTTTTAACATAAATAGCCAAACAGGTGAAATTCATTTGCAAGCCACTCTAGATTATTCATTAAATAAATCATACACATTTAAAGTTGTTGTGTTGGATGGAGGCAAACCCAGCCTTTCAGATACTGCAAGTATAAAAATTGTAGTAGTTGATAAGAATTACCCACCAACAGAGTTATCTATAAGTAATGATATTATTAACGAAAATAAACCTGCGAATTCAATTGTAGGTGTGTTTTCATGTTTGGATGAAGACCTTGTTGAAGTTTTTACCTATTCGTTAGTTAATGGACTGAATTCATCGGGCAATAGCATGTTTTCAATTAAAGGAGATAGTTTGTTTGCAAGAGTAACATTCAATTATGAATTAAAATCTAGTTATTCTATCCGCGTTCAGACGAAAGATTCTGGAGGTAATACCATAGAAAAGGAGTTTGTAATTTATGTGAATGATTTAAATGAACGTCCCGTACTTTCAGATCTAATTATTGGTGTTGATGAAAACACAACTAGTAGTAAGATTATAGGTAAAATGACAGCTAGTGATGAAGATGAAAATCAACAACTAACATATTCCATTGTTAATAGAGGTGTTCAGAATATTATTAGTCTGGATTTTATAAATGGTGACATTGCGCTTGTGTCGAATACATTGGATTATGAAAAGGTTAAATCCTATTCTTTCGAAGTTGTTGCATCAGACAATGCAAATCCAAGCCTTTCGGATACTGCTACTCTAATTATAAATGTTCTGGATGTAATTGAAAATAAATTGGAGTCTGTTGATTATGTTTCTGCAAATGCAGATGGAAAAAATGATTATTGGTTGATTGAAAATGTTGAATTATACTCGGATTACAAATTGATGATTTTTGATGCGAATGGAATCATGGTTTACAAGGTTGATAATGGGTATGATAATTCTTGGAATGGGACATACCATGGTTCATTGTTACCGATAGGCGCATATTATTATGTAATGTCTAATAATAGTGATGTATCAAAAAATTTCAAAGGAACAATAACATTAGTAAGATAGTCTTCAATATTAATTTATATGAAAATAAAATTCATAATTATTATACTGTGCTTCGTTCAGTATAATGCATCGGCTCAAGATTTTTCAAGTTTCTATTCATATTTGTTGAATAGAGTGAACGTTAATCCAGCCTTAGCTGGTAACTCTTCAGCTGTTGAAGGTGTAATGGATTATCGGTCGCAGTATAATGGAATTGCAGGAGGACCGAGAAATTTAATGTTTGCATTACATAGTCCAATTTCAGCGAATCAAGGAGCTGGTATAAAAGTAATTCAAGATAGTAGAGGTGCATTTGGAGTAACACGTGTTGATGGCTTATATTCGCATCGGTTTTTTTTAAGCGATAGTAATTTTTCAATTCGTCTTGGATTGTCGGCAGGTATAATTTCTAGGCACTTAAATACTTCTAATATTGGGAATACGAGTAGTATGTTTGATTTAAGTGATCCAACATTAACGAGCTCAGCGTATAACTATACACGGTTTATTTCTGGATTTGGTATGCTTGTTAATTATAAACAGTTGGAGTTTGGTTTTTCAGCACCTCAGATTATCGAAAATTCTAACAGTATTGGTCAATATTTAGTCGGTACACTTTCTTATAAATATAAAATTGCGTCTACTAGATTAGATCTGCAACCTTTACTTATTTATCAAAACCTACCTATTACTAAAAACCTGCTGGATGTTGCTGTGCGAGCTACATGGGATGATAAAATTAATTTCCTAGTTGGATATGCAAATAATAAAACGCTCAAGGCTTCGTTTGGACTTCAGTTTAAAGGATTTGGTTTAGCATATATGTATGAACATCCTATGGGATATAGAAAAGAACTCAGTAATGGTACACATGAAATTATGGTGAATATCTCTATTGAAAAGAAAATGGCTAAATCGAGTCCTACAAAAATGATAAAGGACTTAAATGCATTAATTAATTATTTGAAAATCCTTAAACACGAGGAAGCAAAGTATACACAAGACTTTGTGAAATTAGAGCTTGAAAGTGTTCAAAAGGAATTGTATCGGATAACAGATCAGAACACAGATAAAAATATTGAAAAAGCGTTTGATAAGTTTGATAAAATTGGACTATTAATTGCAGATATTAAGACAAAATATGGATTGTAAAATAATTTGATTTTAGCTGATTTATACATTATACAAAGTGGGTTGACTTATTAAAAGTCAACCCACTTTGTATTTATTAATTGCTTGTAAATACTTTCACCCAATCTACATACATTGTACCAGTAACAATATCAGCAGGATTAGGCAAATTTGGATTTTTGAAGTAATCGCCGCCAACTGCAAGGTTCAAAACAATATTTTGTGTTTTGCCAAACA
>NZ_CALMGQ010000078.1 GCF_937863595.1 uncultured Cytophaga sp. | reverse complement strand
CGAAAACGATTGAAAATGGAGGGGTGTTGCATTTATGATTAGAATCCACCATCTTAATTATCCCATAAATTATAGAAAAGATGAAATTTACACATGTTAATTTATATTTTAAATATGTTGCACTTTCACAAGATGCAGTTAGATGGAAATTAGAATTTATGCAATAATCATAAATATAGGTTTTAAACCTACGTCAATTTCGTTATTGTATGTTTTTCAAAAACAAATCTAAATCTCTAATTAATAAATTACGTTCATTTGTATATCAATTAAAGATTACATTTTCAATCAGCTATGGAAACAAAAAATGAAAGTCACAATACAAAAAGAGTATTTATGGATATCATAGCTAATATGCTAGAAGTAATGCCTGGTGATATTCTTATTATGAGACCCATGCCGAAACAAACTATTATCTATGTAAGTTGATTTAGATCATTTAATTCTTTCTTAAATCCCCCGCTTAATATAGGGAAACGATACCACGAACGTGGATCTATATTGAAATCGTCCATATGAAAGGAGGGTGCGATGCGTTCTCGTTTCCATTGATTGATCGACCATAATTTATAAAACTTTGTTACCCAAAATTTGTATTCATTTTTAGTATGAAGGGTATCCTTAATTAATTCGGAATATACTTCTATGGGAGAAAGTCGTTCTTTAATTGCTTTTCGTTCTATACGAGCCAAAACTTCGTAGGGCATTAAATCCCGTTCGTCGGTTTGTGTATATTCGGTTGGTCGCAATTCGGCAGTAGGTGCCAAACCATTAACAAGAGCTAAGCCATTGTGTTTTCTATTTTTTTCAGCCCAACGCAACCAGTTACGAATGAAATTTTTGTCAACCCCTGCGATCGGAGCAATACCACCTGCTGTATCACCATCCATTGTTGCATAGCCAACATCGCCTTCGCTTCTGTTAGATGTTGTAATTAATAAGGCTTGTTTGATGTTGGTTAGCAACCAGATGATTGGTGCGCGCCCGCGTGCTTGAATGTTTTGTAATGCAAGATCATCTGTTTCCCAAGACAGTTCTCTGCCAATAACAGATTCAATGGTTGATTTATAACTTTCAATTTCGTCGTTAACACTCCAATTGTAAAATGTTGCTCCAATGGAATCGGCAAGTGATTTTGCAGATGTAAATGTTTCTTCACCAGAATTACTAGTTGATTGATACGCAGTAGTGAGAAATACGGAAGTGATTTTTTTAGCTTGTTCTTCAAAAGAAATCAAATGCAATGGTGCGAGATCAAACGCGTTTTCCATGCCCGATTTTTTTAAAAAAGCATCTAGTCCTAATTCTGCTAATCCTTTTCGAATCATTTCTGCAACCATGATGGCACAAGCTGCTGAGTCTGCACCGCCACTTAATGAAAGGACAAAACCTTTGCTACGACTTTTACGCATGTAGTCAAAAAGTCCGAGTGAAGTAGCTTCCCAAAATTCAAATTCTTTTTCTAAATCATCGTGCGTAAGTGCTATTTCTGACACCTCATTTGAGTCAATATCGATATCAGCATATATCAAGTTTACATTTTTAAACGACAAGCGATCGTTGCGTTGAACCAATTTACCTTTGTGCGCAATAAGTACTTCGCCATCATAAATCATGCGACCTGCTTCGTTGCCTAATAGGTTTGCGTAAATGTAGGTACAGTTAAAACGTTCAGAGCCACCAATGACTAAATCATACCGGATAGCAGATTTTCCAAATGCAAAATGACTGGCACTCGGATTTAATATTAACGTAGCGCCTTTTTCATAATTTCGAATCCCTACACGATCCACGCGCCATGCATCTTCGCAAATTTCAAAACCAATGCGAGCGCCTTTTACATTGTAAAGTACGTCTCCAATGGGATAAGTAATTGTATTGTATTTGAACGTAGTTATATGATTCCGCATCCATGCCGTAAACCATCGCGTTTCGTAGTGTACACCTTCGTTTGCTAAGAATTGTTTTGCTGTAAATCCTTGAACAACTCCATTATCAATCAAGCAAGCACAATTATAGGTATTGCCATTTAAACGAATAGGCAAACCGAGTGCAACTACTATATCTGTACACTCTACTGCAATTTTAAAACAATACTCTAATGCCGTCTCACTTACCCAGTCTGTTAAAAATAAATCTTCACAGCCATAACCCGTAATACATAGCTCGGGTAGGCACAAAATTTCTACGTTTGCATTCTTAGCTTCTTGAATTGCCTCCAAAATATTTGCAACATTATTTTCCCAATCAATGGGAGTTTGATTTATAGCTGCTCCGCCTATCCGCATGATACCCAAAATAAAGTTATGAAGTACTTGAAAGATAAGAAAAATAACGTAAAAAGTGTAACGTTTTATGTGTAAAATGGATAGCCAAAGTCAAAAGGCTTAAAGCTTAACTCTTTTGCCTTAGGCTTTAAGCATTAGGCTTTTCACCTTTCACTTTTTTCACCTACATTTACAGAATGTTATCAGTGAAAAATTTAAGCATGCGCTATCATGAAGGTGTTTTCGATGCCGTTCAGGATATATCATTCGATCTTCCTAAGGGCACTAAACTTGCCATAGTAGGAGAAAGCGGTAGTGGTAAAACAACCTTGTTAAAATTATTGGCAGGTTTATTTGATCCAAGCCAAGGAGAAATATTTTTAAATGAATCTCGGGTACTTGGTCCTGCTCATAATTTAGTTGCTGGTCACGAGCACATTCGTATTGTGTTACAAGATTATGGATTGAAAAAAAATCAATCGCTGAAAGAAAATTTGGAGCATCCTTTGCGTTATGATACACCAGCTGTTCAAGAACAAAAAATTGCAGCTTTTGCTAAAATATTCCACATTCAAGATTTATTAGATCGGAAATCCTATCAATTATCTGGCGGCCAACAACAACGAGCAGCCATTGCTACCTGCTTTGCAGCTAATCCACAGGTAATGTTGATGGATGAGCCCTTTAGCAATTTAGATGTTTTACTTGCAGATCATATACGCATGTATATGATGAAGGAAGTAAAAAAGAATAAAACCAGTTTGGTATTTGTGACGCATCAAACGGCTGATGCGCTTGCCTTAGCAGATAATATTCTTGTGATGCGCAATGGAAATATGGTTCAAATGGGTTCGGTTGAAGAAATTTATGACCAACCTGTTTCTCCATACGTTGCAGCATTATTTTCAGATATCACCTTCTTTCGTTTCTCTAAATTGGAAGACTTGAAATTGAAAGGATTTAAATCTTGTGTAAAAGAGTTAGGCGATACGTTTGTTTCAGGTATTCGTTCTCACGATATTGAAGTTATCACCAAAGGGAAAGGCTTAAGCAAAGCAGTCGTTATTCGAAAAGAATTTCATGGGGATCAATATAAATTATTTTTACGTTTGCCAAATAAATTGCAACTCAAAGCATTTACGGAAGACATGTCCGTACAAGTAGGGGATGTGGTTAAAATAAATTTTACTTTTGAAGATGTGTTGTTATTTTCCAATCAAACAACGTTGGAAGTTTAACAGAACGTATTAAATGTTATGCATATTCGTTGGAAAAAACATCGGTTGGAATTTACATTTCAAGCTGGAACATCTAGAGGTGTATTGTCGCATAAGGATACTTGGATGTTGATTGGTACAGAAAAAGATTCAGAATTTTATGGAGAATGTGGTCCATTAAAAGGATTGAGCATAGACGATCGTCCAGATTTTGAAGCCAAGCTAGAACTCGTGTGCGCACACCTTAACACACGTTCGATTCATGCATGGAATACCTTAGGTTTTGTAGATTCCTTAATTCCAGAATTACAATTGGTTGGGTTTCCTTCCATTGTTATGGGCTTGGAAACCTTACAAGCCGATTATTTGAATGCATGTAAGCAAGAGATTTTTGAAAACAGTTTCTATACCTTTGAAGCGCCCATAGCAATTAATGGTTTGGTTTGGATGAACGAACCCGAGCACATGTTGAATCAAGCCTTGCAGAAAATTGAAGACGGTTTTTCGTGTATCAAATTAAAAGTAGGGGCTATTGATTTTGAAAAAGAATGTTGGATTCTTGAAAAAATCCGTGAACAGTATTCTGAGGATAAAGTTGTGTTGCGTGTAGATGCAAATGGTGCGTTTACAGAACACGATGTGTGGCAAAAATTAGAAAAGCTTGCCGAATATGGAATCCATTCCATTGAGCAGCCAATCAAACCCAAGCAAATAGAATTGATGCGTCAATTGTGCAAGGATGGGGCACTTGATATAGCTTTGGATGAAGAATTGATAGGTGTTTCAACCCTAGAAGAAAAAGAACATCTGTTAGAAGAAATTGATCCGCCCTTTATTATTTTGAAGCCTACTTTACTCGGTGGTTTTGCAGCAACGGACGAATGGATCAAAGCTGCTGAATATAGAGGCATTGAATGGTGGATGACTTCCGCACTAGAATCCAATATTGGGTTGAATGCGATTTGTCAGTTTACCTCTACCTATTCAATTTACATGCCTCAAGGCTTGGGTACAGGCGGATTGTACAGCAACAATATTCCTTCGCCACTTACCGTTTATCGGGGTGGTATTCATTACGATTCAGATAAATCATGGGATTTTTCCCTTCTAAAATAAGAAATTAATGGAATCTGCTAAACCTCGTATTACCATAAATTTTTTGGCACTTGCGTTACAACTTGTTTTGTTTTTTTTATTCTATCTAGGGTTTGAAAAATCAGGATCAGACGAGCCAGCGTTATGGGCTGCCATGACCTATTTGGTATTGGCTTTTGGATTGAGGTATTTTGTGCCGCTGGATTATCGAAAAGGTATACGTGAAATGAAACTTGAAAATTATTCTGAAGCGATTACTTATTTTGATAAAAGTGCTATTTTCTTTTCAAAATACACGTGGGTAGACCGGTTCAGAGTATTTACGCTTTTTAGTATTTCTAAGCTTAGTTATCGTGAAATGTCTGAATTACATAAAGCACATTGTTTGGAATGCTTGAGGCAGGAGAAAAGTTAGCAAGGTGAAATATATAGTTGTAACTAAAGGGTAGTAATTTTTTCCAATCGAACAAAACTATCCCTGCGGGATTACGCAAAGATATGGGCTTGGTTTTTTACTATAAAGATTTGACCCTTACCTGGGTCATAACCTCCTAACAATCATTTGTAAAAAATAAGTAATGTAAACCATTAACAAACCAATTATTCATAAACACTATTGGTTAACCTAATTCGAAAAACATTTATACATTAATATAATAGTGGTATTGTTCCAAATTAAAAATAAGACCTACCTTCCCATTCCTGCACTGACTGCCGTAGGAGTCAAATCTTTATAGTAAACACAAAACCCAAAACGCATACGCGCGCTACCGAAGGTAGCAATAAGCGAGAGCAATAAATATGTCAACAAAACCATCCCTGCGGGATTGTGCGTAAAGGGATGGGCTTGGTTTTTTACTATAAAGATGTGACCCTTACCAGGGTCATTACCTAACATCACAAAGTTGTTGTAACATCCCATTTAACTCTAGATTATTGATCCGAATAATCGGAAACATATTTATTAACTGTTAAGATCAGCACTCTTTAACAGAGCAGTGTTCGAACGAACAAATGTGTCGTCTGAACATTGCGCTTAAAGCCGATTTGTCAGCTGCTAATAAGAACAACAATCTTGCCCCTTCCTTATTTTATAACTCCATTATCAACCAATTGCTGAAACATTTCAACGATAGATGCATCAATCGGACTGTAATGCATATCAAGTTGCTGAACACTTTTTGTATTATCAACTTTCCAGACGTGTCCAATATTGTTGGTAATCATTTTACGTTTAAAGCCTACCAGCGGCGCGAATATCCAAACGATGGATTTTGGTAAGTAGCGTGTTGGTAATGGAAAGGCTTTTCCAAATTTCTTATTTAATGCCTGGGTTAAAGCAAGTAGATTTGTGTTTTCTGCAGAAATAATATATCTCCCAGATGCGGATGGTGTAAAACCAGCCTTAATGTGCGCCTCTGCTACATCACGCACATCTACAAAGCCCAGATAAAATTCAGGTATACCAAAACGCATGCTTCCATCTCCAATTTGTTTTACAATATTAAAACTTTCGGAAGTTGCGAATGGATTTAAGCCTGGTCCGATAACTAGAGATGGATTAATTGTTACAAGATCCCAGCGCGTTTGTTTTTTATTTATTTCCCATGCAGCTTTTTCTGCTACAACTTTAGAGTAATTGTAGGCTTGGTGATTCACACTAGAAGTTGTATTCCAGTTGGCTTCGGTTGCTATTCCATTCGTATACGATTCGCAATCGATTGCATCGCCTATGATTGCAGCGCTGCTGCTTGTTAATACAACACGTTTTACGGATGGCGTTTTTTCAACCGATGATAAAACATTGCGTGTGCCGATTAATGCGGGATCTACTAAATCACGTTGTGGATCTTTTACCTTACTTATAAAGGGAGATGCGGTATGAAAAACCAGTTCACAGTCTTTCATTGCTTCGTCAAAGGATTCCGCTACTAATAAATCTGCTTTGAAATAAATAAGTTTTCCAGCAGATTTTTCTGCAATTGCAGTTAAGTATTTTAATTTTTCTGTGTCGTTGGGATTTCGTACGGTTGCATGAACGGTATATCCTTCGTCTAATAATTTTTTTACAAGCCAACCTGCAACATAGCCCGTTGCTCCTGTTACCAAAACTGGTTTTTCTTTATTAATAGTTGTCATGTGCAGGGTACGATAAAATGAATAAAATTTTCATGTATAAAAGATATACGAAGAAATAAACTGATCGGGTTTATTCGAGGGTATCTATTTCTAGTTTTATTTTTTTTGTTAATCCATTGTAAACGAGATTGTACGAATCGTCGATCCACTCTTTAATAAGCGCATCTTTAACGCTTCCATCGCAGATTATGGTATTCCAATGTTTTTTGCTCATGTGATAACCTGGTAATACACAATGGAATTTCTCTCGCAATTCAATCGCTATTTCAGGCTCGCTTTTAACATTAAATTGAACAGGAGAACTAGATAATGAAAATAGTAAGAATATTTTACCACCTATTTTAAAAACCAGCGTCTCTGCATCAAATGGGAAGCTTTCTTCAACTGCTTTTTTTTGTATGCAATAAGAGCGGAGTTCTTCGCTATTCATGATTGTATCAATTAGATGCTAAACAATGTATCTACAATATGGTGAAATATCTACGATAGAAGCAACTATCCTGAATTTATATGCTTACAACTACAATGTTTGTTACTAAAGGGTTTTTATCTTAAATTTATAGGAAATAAATATCTTTTTATGTCAACTATATTAGTTACGGGTGGTGCGGGTTATATTGGTTCTCATGCAGTTAGAGCATTAGCCAATTTAAATTATAAAGTCATTGTATTAGATAACTTGGTCTATGGACACAAAGAAGCCATTATTAATGCTGACGTTCGGTTTATCGAAGGAGATATAGCAAATAAGGCCTTAGTTAAGGATATCATTAAAACCTATGAAGTAGAGGCGGTGATGCATTTTGCAGCCTATGCCTATGTGGGCGAGTCTGTAACAGATCCGACTAAATATTACAACAACAATCTTGCTTCGTCTATTTTATTATTAGATGCAATGCATGAAGCAGGATGTAAAAATATTATTTTTTCATCTACCTGCGCATCCTATGGTACGCCAAAATACATTCCGATAGATGAATCACATCCACAAGATCCAATCAATCCCTATGGTGCGAGCAAATGGATGTTGGAGCGTGTGATAAAAGATTACCATCATGCGTACGGAATCAATTATGCATTTCTTCGTTATTTCAATGCTTCAGGTTGTGCTGCTGATGGCTTGATTGGTGAAGATCACAATCCTGAACCACATTTAATTCCGTTGATATTAAAAGCTGTGAAAGGCGAACGCGATGCCATTACGGTATTTGGTACCGATTACGAAACACCAGATGGAACCTGTGTACGTGATTACATTCACGTAGAAGATTTAGCTGATGCACACATCAAAGCGTTTACATATTTGTTGAGTGGGAAAGGACCTGTTATTTGTAATCTTGGTACAGGAGTTGGATTTTCTGTAAAAGAAATGATTGAAGCAGCGGAGCGTGTTACGGGTAAAAAAGTTCCGGTAATTTATGGTGATCGCAGAGAAGGAGATCCATCTCACTTAGTAGCCAATCCTGCAAAGGCATTAGCAGCGTTGGGCTGGAAAGCATCATATACAAACATCGAAGATATTATCGCTACCGCTTGGAAGTGGGAGAACGGTGAGCGCAAGGGCAGGTATTCTAAGTAATTATGAATTATGAATGATGAATTATGAATGACCATCTCGCGCGAGTCTTTGACGGGTGTGTATTATTTTGCAGTCTTTGACTGTTTTTTTTCTTGCACATTCACACGGGTATGTATCTTTTTTTTACTAGGGGCGCTGCCCCTAGCTTTGATGTGAAAGGCTTTCAGCCTTTGCTTTCTAGTATTGCTGAGCAGTAAATGTCAATTAAATGCGTTCAATCATGGATTTATATTATTCAGATTCTCCCTATTCAGCATTAAATACCGAACCCATCTCGCGCCAGTCTTTGACGGGTGTGTATTATTTTGCAGTCTTTGACTGTTTTTTTTCTTGCACATTTCAAACAATCAGTGCTCATCCACATTATTGAAAGGCTACATAAAGTGTATGTTTTCAACGCATATGCATTTCAGTTTTCGGCCACGTATCTGTATCTTTGTAAAATCTGCAGAATTAAAATACCATCATATTCAGGGTGCATGTGCTGACATTGTAAGGCAAACATCTTTTGTAGTTTTCTACTAATGCAATATATGCTTCAATCTCAATAAGCATTCTTTAATAATTTTACATGAAATACGTTTTCAATCTATTCGATTTATCTCAAAAAGTTAATTACAGAACCGAAGTCTTGGCGGGTTTAACGGTCGCCATGACGATGATACCTGAGTCTTTATCTTTTGCTATCATGGCAGGCTTTCCTCCTTTGGTAGGTTTGTATGGTGCATTTATTATGGGTTTGGTAACGGCAATCTTTGGCGGTCGTCCGGGTTTGATATCGGGTGGGGCAGGTGCAACGGTTATTGTATTAATTGCTTTGATGCATTCTCATGGATTGGAATATGTGTTCGGTGCAGTTGCTTTAGCAGGTGTCATACAAATACTCGTTGGCTTATTAAAACTCGGGAAATTTATTCGCTTGGTTCCGCAGCCTGTTATGTTTGGTTTTGTAAATGGTTTGGCGATTGTCATTTTTATGGCACAAATTGAACAATTTAAAGCAGTTGTAAACGGACAAACAGCTTGGATTACGGGTACGCCTTTTTTAATTATGGCTGGTTTGGTTATGCTAACCATTGCGATCGTGGTACTTTTGCCTAAAATAACAAAAGTCATTCCTTCTTCCCTTGTGGCAATTATAGTGGTGTTTGCACTTGTAATGCTTTTTAATATTGATACCAAACAAGTGAAAGATATTGCTTCTGTTAGCGGAAGTTTACCACCGTTTCACATTCCGAATTTTCCCTTTACATTTGAAACATTACAAATCATTGCTCCTTATGCGCTTATCATGGCTGCTGTAGGTTTAACAGAAGGGTTACTAACACTAAACTTAGTAGATGAAATTACAGGTACAAAAGGAAACAGCAACAGAGAATGTTTGGCGCAAGGTAGTGCGAATATTTTGAATGGGTTTTTCTTTGGTATGGGTGGTTGCCCTATGATTGCGCAAACACTTGTAAATTTATCTGCTGGCTCTAGAGCACGCTTGTCGGGTATTGTTGCCGCACTAACAATTTTGCTGATCATCTTAGTGGGTGCACCCGTAATTGAGAAACTACCAATGGCTGCTCTAACAGGTGTTATGATTATGGTTGCGATTGGTACTTTCGAGTGGGCCAGCCTACGCATATTTAACAGAATGCCGAAGTCGGATATTTTTGTAATGCTTGTAGTAATGCTTATTACTGTTCTCTTACACAATCTTGCCTTAGCTGTATTGATTGGTGTGATTATTTCAGCTTTGGTTTTTGCATGGGATAATGCAAAACGCATTCGTGCTAAAAAATATGTAGATGAAAAAGGAGTTAAGCATTATGAAATATACGGACCATTGTTTTTTGGTTCAGTAACTTCTTTTTCAGAAAAGTTTGATGTCGCCAATGACCCCAACGAAGTGGTAATTGACTTTGCAGAAAGCAGAGTGGTAGATATGTCTGCCATTGAATCATTAAATGGTATCACAAGTCGTTATCATAAAGCGGGTAAAAAAGTTCAGTTGAAACATTTAAGTAAGGATTGCATTGCCTTGCTTCAAAATGCAGAAGCCATCATTGATGTAAATATCATGGAAGACCCAATCTATATGGTTACAGGGAATGAAAAGTAGACTCTCTGGCTCTTGTTAAGAACAGCCTTCTGGCTGACTCTGGATTAACTCGCGTTACTTTTATTGTCTGTGGGCCACTATAGCCGTCAACTTAAGAAAAATTTTTGTCTGAACTCAATTTTAAACTTATTTGAGTAACATCATAGAGCAGCAGGTGGTTGGCCGAAAAGGCGCAACCACGGCGAGTTGGGGCGGCTAGGAAACGTAGATAGTTACCGACTATGGCAGAGGAAATGAAAAGTAGACTCTCTGGCTCGTTTTAAGAACAGCCTTCTGGCTGACTCTGGATTAACTCGCGTTACTTTTATGGTCTGTGACACAATCTTGAACGTATTCTATGGTTGTGTCACAAACCACGGAAAGGGTTTAAAAAGAATTGCTTCATGCAGCATGTAGAGTTTACAAAGATGTTTTTTCAGAACGTGTCAACCGGTCAATGTTACTATTTTTTCTGATCACTGACCACTTTTTCACTGATCACTCCCAATCCAAACATGTTATTATTGAAACATTTTTCATAAATGATGTAAAAATATTCGCTTGTTTCAATCTAGATTTGTTTACTATCACGACCATCGATTATGCATTTATAGAGAGTTTCTATCTTCATGCAAATCAATTCGTTCTATCACTTCATTAACCTATTCAAACTTTAAACACATACGTCACATGTTAAACGGAATCATGCTTCAATTTTTTCACTGGTATTCATGGGAAGGTGGTAATTTGTGGAATTACTTAAAAGACGAAGCTCCTAAACTCGCAGATCTTGGTGTTACTGCAGTATGGTTGCCTCCAGCTAGTAAAGGTTCAGAAGGAATGAATTCTAGAGGATACGATGTATATGATTTATACGACTTGGGAGAATTTTACCAGAAAGGTACTGTACGTACGCGATATGGTTCTAAAGAGGAGTATATAGAATGTATAAAAGTACTTCAAGAACATGGAATTACAGCAATTGCTGATATTGTATTAAACCACAAAGGTGGTGGCGACGAAACAGAAAAAGTTTGGGTTAAAAAAGTGAATCCAGAAAATCGGAATGAGTTTATAAGCGACCGTTTTGAAATTGAAGCGTATACAAAATTCACATTTCCTGGAAGACAGAAACAGTACTCTGATTTTGAATGGAACTCCCAATGCTTTTCAGGAGTAGATTATGATGCTGGTAATAAAGAAACAGCAATCTACAGCATTCAAAATGAATACGGTGATGGCTGGGAAGAAGTGATTGATATTGAAAAAGGAAACTTTGATTATTTGATGTGCTGTGACATTGAATACCGCAATCAAGCGGTGCGTGATGAAATTAAAAATTGGGGTAAATGGTTTTTAGATACTACTGGTTTTAACGGCATGCGCTTAGACGCGATTAAACATATATCTCCGAGGTTTATAAACGAGTTTTTAGATCACATGCGTGGCTTGAAAAATGATTTGTTTGTTGTGGGCGAATATTGGGCTCCTGGAGATTTGCCTTTATTGAAACGATACATAGAAGCTACACAAGGTCGCATGAGTTTATTTGATGCCTCATTGCATCATAATTTCTTCGATGCATCTCAAGCTGGCAGAGATTATAATATGGCAACTATTTTTGATGGTAGTTTAGTACAGGCAGTTCCCGCATTGGCCGTTACCTTGGTTGCAAATCACGATACGCAACCCTTGCAAGCATTGGAAGCACCTGTGAATCCTTGGTTCAAATCATTAGCCTACGCACTCGTATTGTTGAGAGAAAGAGGATATCCGTGTGTGTTCTATCCAGATTTATATGGAGCTTCTTATAAAGACAAAGGGAAGGACGGAAATGAATACGAAATATTTATGCCTAAATGCGATCATTTAGAAAACTTACTAAAAGCGCGAAAAGAAGTAGCATTTGGATATCAACGTGATTATTTCGATCATCCCAATTGTGTTGGTTGGACTCGCGAAGGTAAAGAAGACGACGATAAAACTGGTTGTGCTGTATTGTTATCAAATGGCGAAAATGGCACGAAGCATATGGAAATTGGTAGACGTCATGCAGGTAAAGCATTTTACGATTACTTAGGAGTAATTCAAGAAGAAGTACACGTGGATGATAACGGTTGGGCGGAGTTTAGATGTAACGGCGGAAATGTTTCTGTTTGGGTACAACGTTTATAATTTAATAAAATAAATAATAATGATGGGTTGGATAGGAGAAATGAGAGGTAAGAGAATATTCAGATTTGTTAAAGTAATATGCATCTGTGCATTTGTGTTAAACGGAAGTGTGGTATTTGCTCAAAAAAATAATTCAAAACACGATTCTAAAAAGGCTAGATATAGCATTCATCTTCCAAAGGGTTATACTTCTTCTAAAACGTATCCATTGGTATTTAATTTCCATGGAATGGGCTCGAAAGCCGTTAAGCACGAGCATTATTGTAAGATGGATAAAGTGGCAGACAAGGAAGGTTTCATCGTTGTGTATCCACAGTCTACACATTTTGGTTGGAATGCAGGTTTGGGATTTGCATCGTATACCAATGGTCCGGATGATATAGGAGATTTAAATAAATTATTAGATACGCTCGAGTCAATGTATTCCATCGATAAAAAAAGAGTGTATGCTACAGGTGTTAGTTTAGGTGGTTCATTGGTATACAGAATCGCATGTGAAATGAGCGATCGTATTGCTGCTGTTGCTTCCGTTTCTGGATTGATGACAGATAGCACACTCGTACATTGTAATGCTGAACGGCATATACCAATCTTACACATGCATGGAACCAGTGATTTTATTATGAGTTACGATGGCAAGCATCAAGCAAATGGGGTAGAAGAGTTGCTAAAAATTTGGACGTTGAAAAATCAATGTGTTCAAAAACCGGATACCATTCAAGTTCCGAACAGAGATAAAAAAGATCACTCAACGGTTCAATTGATAAACTATAAAGATTGTGCGGGCAAATCGGAAGTGTGGTTTTATAAAATAAAAAATGGTGGACATGCTTGGCCGGGTGGTGGAAACAAATTCAGAATAATGGGCACAAAAAATGACGATTTTAATGGCAGTCAAGCTGTATGGGATTTCTTTAAAAAGTTCACGCTGGATACTGGTAAGTAGATTGAAATGTAAGATAGTTAATTATTCTATTGGTACCATGCTATTGTGTTAAACGAAAAGGAACTATGGGTATTTAATATGTTTTTTTTAGATACCATTTTATATCCTAATCAAACACGGTAAATAGGTACTTCCTTTAAATAATTGGCGAAAATAATTATTCAAATTAAATTAGATAAAAAAAATTATAAGTTAGCAGCCCCTTTTATTCTATACTCCGTACTCGATACTCCGTACTTAATACACCGTACGTAGTACTGTTATTTCGCCTTAGGCCTTAATCTTTCCGCTTTAAGCGCTCCCATATAAACAAAAAAAGCTTCGTATTACTACGAAGCTTTTTTATATATTAAGAGTGTTGATTAACGATCACCTCTACCGCTACGACCGTTACCGCTTCCGCCATAACCACGGCTTTCGCCGCCGCCACCGCCACCGCCGTAACCACCGCCGCCGTATCCACCACCGCCGCCACGGTTTCCACCGCCGCCGCCGTAGCCACCGCCACCGCCGTTACCACCACCGCTGAATCCACTTCTTCTTGGACCATCTTTTTTCTCTTCTGATTTGTTAACAACGATTGTACGTCCGTTAACTTCAGCTCCGTTTAATTCGTCGATTGCTTTTTGTGCTGCTGCATCATCTGGCATTTCAACAAAACCGAAACCTTTACTTCTACCTGTGAATTTATCAGAGATGATTTTCGCTGAACTTACTTCACCGTATTCTTCAAAAAATTCTTTTAATTCGTTTTCTTCTAAACTAAATGGAAGGCTTCCAACAAAGATGTTCATAATTCTAAATGACCTAGTGTAAATTGATTATACTTTATAATACAAAAATAACCTTATTTTACTCAAGTACTAGAAATTCTACTTTTAATTTTGGTCTTCTTATAGGGAAAAATACCCTTTTTTGAAGCCATAAATTTTAATCAATTATCTAAGATACATCCTTTAAATAGCTGTTTTTTTTATAAAATGCTTTTAATTAAGTCTTTGAAAATGCATTTTTATTGAGCGGAGTCGTCTAATGTTGTGCTTTTTGTACTTTTGCCAACCAAATATACACCTACTAAAATGGCTATCGAGCTCAGTAATTTTTTGTCGTCTAGCGCATCAGATCCAAAATACAAGGCCACCAAGGTTGTTACAATGGGTTGAATATAGACATACATGCTCGAAACAGCCGGGCTGATATCTTTCAAAACATCTACACCAATATAATAATTTACGATGGTAGCAAAGACCACAATAAAGCCAAGCGATAACCACGCATAGGTTGGTATGTGCAGCCAATCGGTCGTTGTATAGTTTAAATAACTATAAGGAAAACTCAAACATGCACCCATTAAAAAAATCCAAAAGATAACCGTTACCGAATCGTAGGTGCGCATCAATTGGCGTGCGAGTATTAAAAAAATGCCATAGGAAATCGCGTTGATTAGAATAAATACATCGCCAATAAATAAGCCTTCAAACTTTCCTCTGGAATCTAATAACAATATCACGGCACCCGTTGCACTTAACAACAAGCCAAACAGATTCCAAGCATTCATTTTTTCTTTTAGAAACGCAATGGAAAGTATAAACACCGTGATGGGAATCCCAGACATAATCAAGGATGTATTGATGGGAGAGGTTCTACTCAAGCCTTCAAAGAAAAATATTTGATTGATAACAATTCCAAAAATGGCACACAAAAATAAACGGACATAATCTTTCTGTTCTATTTTAAAGGAGCGCTTGCTTAAAGCAATAAATAGCAAGAAGAACGTGGCTGTGCACACCATGCGTATCCAAATGATGCTGGAAGCTTGAATAAACTCCGGCATCACTTTTTTTGCTATCGTATAATTGAAACCTGATATAATGGTAAGTATGGTTAAAAAAATATGCGCGCGGACTATTCTGTTCATAATAGGAATTGGAAGCACAATTTTATGTAAATTTACTGTAGCAACCTCGTACTTGGACGGAAAAATAGTAATTCTTCCAGTAAGTGCCGTGCTTGGTCTTTTGACCAACCATCTTGTGCGTCGCCGTTTTGCCATGCTTGGTCTTTTGACAAAGCAACCTCTGCTTTCAGAAAAGAAGGCGGTGATTACAAATCACAAAAACGATTCCGCGTTAAAATAACATTCAATACTATCTCAAGACCATTACCACTATGCAACTGATCCCTTTGGCGGAACGTATGCGCCCGCAAACCATCGACGAAGTTTATGGACAAAAGCATCTAATCGGCGAAGGCATGGTTTTTAGACGATTTGTGGAAGAAGGTAAAATGCCTTCGATGATTTTATGGGGGCCGCCAGGCGTGGGAAAAACTACCTTAGCGCAGCTCTTAGCAAATAAAATGGGTTTGCCTTTTTATACCTTATCTGCTATCAGCGCAGGTGTCAAAGAAGTGCGCGAGGTAATTGCCAATGCGCAACAACAAGGCAAAGCGGTTTTATTTATCGATGAAATTCACCGTTTTAGTAAATCGCAACAAGATGCGTTACTTGGTGCGGTCGAAAAAGGAATCATACAATTGATTGGTGCAACTACTGAAAATCCTTCTTTTCAAGTAATATCTGCTTTGTTATCCCGTTCTCAAGTATACGTGTTGCAATCCTTGAGCGAAGAAGAATTGGTGCTGTTGATGCATCATGCGATTCAGAACGATGCATATTTAAAAACACGAAACATTACCATTCAAGAACATGAATCGTTACTCCGTTTATCGGGTGGCGATGCGCGGAAGCTATTGAATTTACTGGAGTTGGTAATCGATGCTGCGGGTAAAGGCGATATCGTTATTACGGATGAATACGTACAAAAAATTGCACAGAAGAAAGTTGCTTCTTACGATAAAAATGGAGAGATGCATTACGATGTTATTTCTGCATTCATAAAATCCGTTCGAGGCAGCGATCCAAACGCCGCAGTATATTGGCTTGCACGTATGATTGAAGGCGGAGAAGAAGTGGATTTCATTGCACGACGATTATTAATTTTAGCTTCCGAAGATATTGGAAATGCCAATCCCACTGCACTGGTAATGGCTACTACCGCCTTTGATGCCGTGCGTGTGATCGGCTGGCCCGAATCCAGAATTATTTTATCGCAGGTAACAACCTACTTAGCATCTTCTCCCAAAAGTAACGCCTCCTACATGGCCATCAACGAAGCTCAGCAATTGGTGCGCTCCATGGGCGACTTACCCGTACCATTACATTTGCGTAATGCGCCAACCAAATTGATGAAAAATCTAGACTACGGAAAAGAATATAAATACGCACATTCCTACGAAAATAATTTTGTAGAACAAGAATACATGCCCGACAAACTCGCCAACAAAAAAATCTACGAACCGGGTAATAGCGCGCGCGAGAATGAACTTCGAGTGTTTCTGCAGAAGAGGTGGAAGGCGAAGTATAAGTATTGAAGAGTACTTAGTACGGAGTACAAAGATTATGATCTTAGTATGGATTTTATAAAATCAAGTTTCGTGAAGGATGTAATCAATAATTTGAAAAAATAAATAAACGTTCATATTATCTATTAACTCTAACAATACTGTAAATACTAGATAAATATTTTTTCAAAGCAATATTTAATGTTTAAACCAAACGGCCTCATTTCAAATTGCGTTAAGAAATTATGGCTTATGGAGCTTTTTAAACGCTACAACTAGTCCTTTTTCAGGACGGTTTTGTAGCGTTAGCTCCCTAAGACATAATTTTAGCTAATTTGAAATCAGCCTTGATTTTTTGGTTCTTTTGTATCAAGACAAAAGAACAGAAGAATCGATAACAATCCATACCTGATATTTATAAAGAAAGATTTTTAGAAATTATTTTTTTAATTATACCAATTAGAAAAATCATATGTAATCTATTCAAATTATAAAATGGAAAGGTTTAAATAGTGTAATGAACGAATCGACATTTAACAATTAATTGCATAACTCACATTAACGAATCAATAAAGAAACTTTAATATTCAACCTTACAATCTATCTACAGCAAACAAATGGTTGGCAGTTTACAATCCTGATTTTTCAAATACTAGGTACATTTGTGACCGTAAACGTGCCAATCCATGGCTTATAAATCTTATCAGATTTACGCTATTCTTATTATTTATCTAGTTAAATACCAATTAGCACTAGAAACATAATCTTTGTACTTCGTACTCTGTACTCAGTACTTTTTTTCCTATCTTTAGCCAACAAACCGTATACATTTCCCTGTGTTAAAACGAAGCCTTTTTTTTATACTCTTGAACGTACTAGCACTTCCTTCCTTTGCACAAAAAAAAGGTAGAACTGCAACGTATTATTCATTGGGTGTACAGGGTATGGGAAGCTATTTTTTTGGAGATGTATCTTCGGGAATAAAAACCATACGTTGGGGTACGGGCTTACAATACTTACATAAAATTACGCCCAATTTTGCATTGACTACAGATGTAAATTACATTCGTTTGGTGGCAGACGACAATGCCGTATCTTCTCCAAAAAGGAACCGAACTCAAAATGCATACATTCGAAATTTGCACATGCGCAACGATGTGATTGAAATAGGCCTGCATGGGCGCTATGAATTTTTACCTACCTTTGATTATTTTACCAAGCGCAAAAAAATAAACGGATTTGCAACCCTTGGTATCGGACTTTTATATACCAATCCCAAAGCAAAAGACTCGACAGGGAATTGGCGCAATTTAAGAACCATTCAAACCGAAAATCATTCCTACTCGGCATTTACTGCTTACATTCCTGTTTCAGTAGGAGTGACATATAAAATTAGCAGTCATTTTGATATTGAGTTCGAATTGGGCTATCGATTTACTTTTACCGACTATTTGGACGATGCCAAAGGTACCTATGTAGATCCTGCACGTTTGAATTCTTCCGATGCCAAGTATTTCTCCAATCGTTCTGCTCAAGCAACCGATTCATATTCAGGAGATAAAAGAAACTTAACATACATTCAGAATGATTTGGGTTATCCCGTTCTAACCACTTCAGATGGCTATTCCTACGTTTCTAGTACCTCCGCTGGACAAAATCGAGGAACACGTTTTGGATTGGATGGCTATTTTGTTGCCATGGTCCGAATCGTCTATATTATCCCTAGAAAGTAGTATTTGTCCACCAAATGCGCTTTTAATGCAATTTTAATAGCAATAGGCTTTTTTTAACCCTGAAATCTTTTATTTTTGTAAGACTTAAATCCATTTAGCACTAATAAAATGAGCGTTCTAGTAAATAAAAATTCAAAAGTAATCGTACAAGGTTTTACGGGTACGGAAGGCAGTTTCCACGCACAACAAATGATTGAGTATGGAACAAATGTAGTTGGTGGTGTTACTCCAGGTAAAGGCGGTTCTTCTCACTTAGATAAACCAGTATTCAATACGGTTGCAGATGCAGTTGCTAAAACAGGTGCAGATGTATCCATCATTTTTGTTCCGCCAGCATTTGCTGCCGATGCAATCATGGAAGCCGCAGATGCAGGTATTAAAGTTATTATTTGTATTACAGAAGGTATCCCAGTTCGTGATATGATTGATGCAAAAGCATACGTTACAGCGCGCAAAATTACGTTGATTGGTCCAAACTGTCCAGGTGTAATCACTCCCGGCGAAGCGAAAGTTGGTATCATGCCAGGTTTTATTTTCAAAAAAGGTCGTATCGGTATTGTATCTAAATCAGGTACCTTAACATACGAAGCAGCCGATCAAATTGTGAAAGCAGGTTTCGGTATTTCTACTGCTATTGGTATTGGTGGTGATCCAATCATTGGTACAACTACAAAAGAAGCAGTTGAATTATTGATGAACGATCCTGAAACGGATGGTATCATTATGATTGGTGAAATCGGTGGACAATTAGAAGGCGATGCAGCAAAATGGATTAAAGCACACGGTACTAAACCCGTGGTAGGCTTTATTGCAGGTCAAACAGCTCCTCCAGGACGTCGTATGGGTCACGCAGGTGCAATTGTTGGTGGTGCAGACGATACAGCAGCAGCGAAGATGAAAATCATGGCTGAGTGTGGTATTTTCGTAGTACAATCTCCAGCAGACATTGGCGAAACAATGGCTAAAGTTATGAAGAAAGAATTGGTGTAATGTTTTACACTTTTAGATAATAAGAAAACCCTCGGTGTGTAAGCAGCGAGGGTTTTTTATTGGCTGGTCGTGGGAATGTAGCATTCTTGGATTGTTTTGAATGGTTTTTATTCTTTATAAACAAATATACTAGCCTCGGTTGTGCTTTTTCAGCCAACCGACTGGTGTTGTGTGTAGCTTGGAAATTTTGATTGAATATAAATAATAGCATGTTGAATTTAGTTTATTTGTTCTCGTTGCTTGTAAATTAAATGCTTATGATAAGTGGATTATAGTATTGCATAGTTGTTGAATAGTGACTAATTGAACTTTAAATTGATAATCATCGATGTACATTCTAAATTACACACTATGAAAAAAAATAAAGCTATGACTACGGTTTTAGAAAATTTGAAATTGTATTTTCAGAACAATTCAAAAGAGCAAATAGAAAAAGATTGGGCTGCATCTGAAAAATACGAACAATTGACGCATTCATGAATCAGTCACAGTTCCATTATGAATTGGAAAATAAGGATTCATTTTGGGAATTTAATTATTTAAACGAGATAGTAAAAAATCCGAAGTTCGCTTCGGATTTTTTTTTGTCTTATGTATCTAGATTATAATCTGGCTATTCAGATATGCATTTATGAAAAAAGAAGTCTAAACTTAAGAAACCTAAGCATCGTGTATCCGGACGAATATAATGCAGATTATTTGATATAGGCAACAACATGGTTTGCTGTAGAATGTTTTTAGCAAAATACCAATAAAATTTAGGATGCTTTTATTATACAAGCTTTATGCTTGATACAACAATCTAAAAAACCAATCTTACTCCATTGCCTACATGGCTCCGACAGAACCGGCGCCGTTATTGCAGGCTATCGTATGGTGTATGAAAATTGGACTAAAGAAGAAGCCATAGCCAAATTACGCGAAAAATAATTTGTCTACCACGAAACCGGGTTTCCAGAAATTGTAACGGTGTTGAGCGATTTGGATGTAGCATCTATACGCGCAGAAGTTTTTAAATCTAAAAATTGAAATGCCTGGGGGATATCCAAATTTTTTATTAACAGTCGTGAATGGGGTGAAATTAAAACATAATTCTGATAATCAATAGTTTGATTTAATTGATAATAGGTTTTTTAAATAATATTTTTTATAATTGTAACTTATAAGTTACAAATTGTGTTTAAATACAATCCGGGGGGAAATGAATAAAATACGAGAGATTATAGCTTATAAGCATTATTTCGAAGAGTTCTTATTGCAACAACCAGCTAAGGTTCAAGATAAAATCTTTAAAATAATTGAAGCAATAGAGACGCTAGAAAGAATACCACAGACATACCTAAAACACATGGAAGGTACGGATGGTTTATTTGAAGCGCAAATACAATTAGGATCTAATATTTGGAGGGTTTTTTGTTTTTTTGATAAAGGAAGATTGGTAATTATTCTTAATGGATTTCAAAAGAAAACACAAAAGACACCTAAAAAGGAAATTGATAAGGCCCTTGAACTAATGAAAGAATATTATGAAAGCAAAAGATAAAGATTCAACGATCAATTCTTGGTCTAATATTAAGGACCGTGTTTATGGAAAAACTGGTAGCAAGAGACGCGATAATCTTGAGCGTGAATCCGCGACTTTTAAAATTGGCTTGTTGCTAAAAGATGCAAGAGAATCTAAAAAAATAACACAAGAAGAGTTAGCAGGTATCATTGATAAAAACAGAACCTACATTTCTCGGGTAGAAAATGACGGGAGTAATATTACCTTAAAAACACTTTTTGATATTGTAGAGAAAGGCCTTGGCGGTAAGGTTAATATATCTATCGAGATCTAATTCTGTTTGGAAAAGTAAATTAATTCTAAAAATTGAAAAGCTTCGGGGATATCCACATTTGTTGTTAACAGTTGTTGAATGCCAATATCTATTTTCATCATACAACCGAACCTCAAATCTACACGTTGTTGTGACTTTTCTGGCAAATAACCCAGAAATGTCAGCAGGTATTTTGTAGTAATGCAGCGAAATGGATTAAAGCACACGGTACTAAACCCGTAGTAGGCTTTATTGCGCTTTTAAAATAGTAAGAAACCCCGTTGTGTGAGCAGCGGGGTTTCTTGTTGAAAACTTTTTTGGACTTTTTTTGTCCATTAGATATATATATATATATATATTTGGACATAATTTGACCAACATGCGAACGATTAAAAAAACAAAGTCTTTTGGTGAACATTTAAGAACTCTTCGAGAAGATGCTGGTTTAACACTTAAATCAGTTTCAGAACAAATAAGTATTGATACATCTTTACTTGCAAAAATTGAACGCAATGAAAGACAACCTACAAAGCAAATTATTAAGCAAATAGCAGATTATTTTAAGGTTGATGAAAAGGAATTGCTTAATGATTTTTTAAGTGATCAAATTGCTTATAAAATTATTGACGAAGAAGCGGATTTAAGTATTTTAAAAGCTGCAGAAGAAAAGGTTAAATATCTAAAATCAAATCTTGTAAAAAATTAATTATGCGTACTGAAACAATAGAAACAGAAATAAGCTTAGTGAATGAATTACAGTTGGACCTTATACAGCAGTATAAAAAAAGAGAAGTTATAGATCTAGAAATTGGAACGAAACCGTTAAATGTACTTTCTCTTTTTTCCGGATGTGGAGGCATGGATTTAGGTTTTGAAGGAGGATTTTCTGTATTACAATCTTCTATAAATGAAAAATTAAATCCTGATTTTATTGATAAAAAAATTAAAAATGGATTTGTATTGCTTAAAAAAACAAAGTTTAAAACGGTCTTTGCAAATGATATTTTAATTGATGCAAGAAATGCATGGGTGAATCATTTTTCAAAATACGGACATAAACCAGAAGATTTTTACAAAGAAAGTATTGTAGACTTGGTGAAAATGTATCGGAATGGAATTAACGTTTTCCCTAATGATGTTGATGTAGTTACTGGTGGATTTCCGTGCCAAGATTTTAGTATTGCAGGAAAACGAAATGGATTTAATTCTCACAAAAATCATAAAGGAGAACTCATAGAAAAAAAGACAGCATCAGTTGAAACTAGAGGCCAACTTTATATGTGGATGAAAGAAGTAATTGAAATTACTCAACCAAAAATATTTATTGCTGAGAACGTAAAAGGTTTAGTAAACCTTGATAATGTAAAAGAAATTATTCAAAATGATTTTTCATCGGCAAATGGAAATGGATACATTGTTTTAGATCCAAAAGTTTTACACTCTGCAAATTATGGCGTTCCGCAATCAAGAGAAAGAGTGATTTTTATTGGTATTAAAAAATCAGCATTAAAAAAATCGGCACTTGAAGAACTTGAAAAAAAAATAATTTCAAAAAAATATAATCCCTATCCTAATCCAACGCATTCGTATACGGTTGAAGGGGATGATTTAAAAGATTTTGTTCAATTAAAAGATCTTTTTAAACATTTAGACGAGCCTGAAAATGCAAAAGATTTGTCTCATAAATTTTATTCTAAAGCAAAATTTATGGGTCGTCATTGTCAAGGGCAAACGGAAATAAAACTTTCTGGAATTGCACCAACAATACGTTCAGAGCATCATGGAAACATAGAGTTTAGGAGGCTTTCACTAGAGAATGGTGGTAAAATTGAAAATGAATTAAATAAAGGTTTAAAAGAGAGAAGACTAACGCCAAGAGAATGTGCATTAATTCAAACATTCCCTCCAGATTATGATTTTGTAATAGAAAGTAAGACTGGCAGAAAAGGTTCGTTTTTAGTTAGTCCGTCACAAGCATATAAAATTATTGGAAATGCTGTTCCTCCACTTTTAGCTTATAATTTAGCAAGAAGAATTGAAGATATTTGGGATATATATTTTAAGAAGTAAAAATGATAGTTTCAGTAAATGCAGATCCAAATAGAAGAGAATTTGACTTATTGTTAAATTCAACAATGGATGTGCTTAAAATAAATGCTCAAAAATCGTCAAATAAAATAGCGACACTTACTGGTAGTAATTTTGAACCCTATGTCAGAGATGTAATGACCGATTTGGCATTTGGTACTGTATTTGAAAATTCTATTGAATTAATTGGAGGACAAAAATTTCCTGATATTGTTGCTAAAAAATATTATGGAATTGAAGTAAAAACAACCACTCAAAATCATTGGAAAACAACTGGGAATAGTGTTTTAGAAGGTACAAGAGTTGAAGATGTAGGGCGAATATTTATGTTATTTGCAAAACTAGCTCGCCCTATAGAGTTTCGTTGTCGTCCATATGAAGATGTATTATCAGAAGTTGTCGTAACACATTCTCCTCGATATTTAATTGATATGAACTTGGATCAAGGCAAAACAATTTTTGACAAAATCAATATGCCTTATGATATTTTACGAAGAAAAGAGAATCCAATTAAACCAATAGTTGAATATTATAAAAGCAAACTAAAACCAGGAGAAGAACTTTGGTGGATGGATTCTGAAAATAATAGTAAACCAAGTAGCATTATTATTAAGATTTGGAATAATTTATCACAAGAAGAAAGATATGAATTGAAAAATCGGTCAATGGTATATTTTCCTGAACTATTTGGTAATAACAGCGATAAATTTGGACGTCTTGCAATTTGGTTAGTAACTCGTGAAGCTGTTGTATGTCCCAATATTCGTGATTTGTTTACAGCAGGAGGCAAAGGAGATTTTATTGTAGGTAAAAAGACTTATAAAAAAGTACCTAGAATATTTTTAAATTTATTTGAAAATCTACCAGTCGTATTAGAGACTTTGATGCAAACGAACTCTATTGAACTTTCAGAGTATTGGTCAAATAAAACAACAGAAAAGAAAAAACTTTTTGATTGGATAGATTTAGTATCGTCTCATGCAAAAGGAATAAATGGAGCCAATCATTTAGACATAAAAAATATACTAACAGAGTTAGTTATGAAATAACAGAACTTCCAATACTCACCCTCACTCAAAAAATCACCCACCTGCAAACCTATCTAGAAACCGCAGAAGACAACTATGCAGATTCTTTTAAAGCAGACGTTGCAATCTGCTTAGGAGATTTTGAAGAAGGTAATCCATATTTGATTTTTTTAAGAACCCTCCGGTCGAAACAAGAAATCGAACTGTGGGTAGATACACTCACATCAAGAATTGTCTTAAAATTCAATGAAAACGAAGAACAACTGTCGGATTTTATACAGGAGTATATAGGCTAGGATAGAAAATGGGAGTTATAGAAGTGCAAAAATAGGCTACATTTTAGGCTTTCGGATCTTTGTATAATTATTCGTTAAAATAATTTCTATCCAATCCTTCAAAGCGTTATCTTGTGAAACGCAAGTGGTTAGATTTAGACCGTTTTAAGCATTCTAGCAAGATTCAAATTATTATGAACAGCGAAATACTGATATACGAAAATAAAGAGGGCAACGTCAAGGTAGATGTGCGCTTGGAAGAAGAAACTGTTTGGCTTACACAGGATCAAATGTGTTTGCTTTTTGGCAGGGCTAAATCAACCATAAGCGATCATATTAAAAATATTTTTGAAGAAGGCGAATTAAGTGCTGAAGTGGTAGTTCGGGATTTCCGAATAACCACTTCACACGGTGCTATCGAAGGAAAAACACAAGAATCTAAGGTTAATCTATACAATCTTGATGTGATCATATCTGTTGGATATCGGGTAAAATCGCAACAAGGCACGCAATTTCGTATTTGGGCTACCCAAAGACTCAAGGAATATATTGTAAAAGGTTTTGCATTGAACGACGACCGTTTTAAGTCGGGTACTTCAATGAATTATTTCAACGAACTTCAGAACCGTATTCGTGAAATACGGATTTCAGAAAAATTCTTTTATCAAAAAATAAAGGATATCTATACTACCAGCATTGATTATAATCCGAAGGACGAAAAAACGATTGAGTTTTTTAAAATTGTTCAAAATAAATTATTGTGGGCAATTAGCACGCAAACAGCAGCAGAATTGGTTTACAGAAGGGTGGATGCTTCTTTGCCATTATTAGGAATGCTTTCGTATGATAAAAAGGAAGGAAAAAATATAACAAAATCTGAACTTGTTGTTGCTAAAAACTATTTAAACGAAGATGAAATAAAATTACTCGGTTTGTTGGTAGAGCAATATCTTGCATTTGCCGAAACAATGGCGCAGCAGCAAACTCCTATGTACATGAACGATTGGATTCAAAGGCTGGATAGTATACTTCAGCTCAACGGTCGTGAATTGCTTAGTCATGCGGGTAAAATTAGCCATCAAAAAGCAATGGATAAATCCGAACAAGCGTTTCAAACGTATAAAAAAGCACAAAAGGAATTGGAACGGGAACAAAGCTTGAAAGAAATTGAAGAAGATATTAAAAAGCTAAAGCCCCAAAAATGAACCATTACAATACCAACAGTTAAACAAAAATCAGCTGCTGGTATAATAACATGGATAGGAAATTAGTCGGTTTGCACCAGCAGAAACAAAACACGAAAAAATCGTTTAATTAGATAGACGGCAAAACAAAATCAAACTTCCGATTATCAAAGCCTGTTGCAGGAAATAGCACTTCGCTACGAGCAAGGTAGGGCAAGAATTGCTGCCTATGTTAATACAGAGATTGTGCATACCAGATAAGGAGGACTTGTAATCCGAATAATGGCTTGTTGTACCTATTGAAATTATTCGCCAACTCCAAGTGAATGAACAAAGACTTTTCATTTGGCGATTAGAGTAAGAAATTATATTGCTTATAAATAGTAATTTAAATATTTATTCTAGCTGTATTTTTTTTAACATTTGTTAACCGATAAATCCATTTTACTATATTAAATTGTTTCATAATTTTTATAATTATTAAATCTTGATTAAGGTTTACGATAATCATACTTTTAAATTTTCATTAAAAGTAAAATTTATTCTACATTCAATAATCATCTAACCATCAAAATTGGAAATGAAACAAAACATTAAATTAATTATTATGTTTGCGATTTTTATCATTGGAATTACAAACAATTCACTTGCACAAAGTACTCCATCAAACAACGAAATCGAAGAAGATGAAATTGAAACGATGATAATAGAAAGAGATTTTTCCTCATTGACTACTTTAAACATAACTGCAGGTAAAACATATGTATTTATTGTGGATATAGAAAATCAATATTCAATGTTAGATGGAAGTAAAACCAATAATCAAGAAAAAGAAGAAAAAGAACTCATTAATAATTTTGGGAATGACGCATTTGAAATTCAATTTATTACAAGTAATACAGATATTTATTTTGCCAATAACCAAAAAATTAATTTTCGAGCAGATGGAGAATTAAATCAATCTTTTGCTTATTGGAGTGGCAAAATGGAAGATAATGTAATAGTGAAACAAGGTACACACCAATCTACAGAATTTGTTGCAGAACAAATGGGTGTTAAAAAAGAATCATCCTATGTTATTAACACACGCAGATGGAAATCGGAAGTAGCTTTGTTGCAAAATAAAAACAATGTTACCGAAAAATCTAAAATTGTTATGAATGCGTTTCTTAGTACTATTTCAAATACCTCTTTTGATAACAATATAGAAAAATACGCTAATCTGTTCGATCCAAAAAATGTAAAATTAAAAAATATAGAAACTTATTTTGACAAAAACGGTTCTAAGGTTTTTATCAAAAAAGTATCATTGAATGAAAAAGGGCAACCAATTTTATTGAAAATTTATTCACGCGATGGTGATGAATCTTCATCGATACAATTTATATATGAGAATGGAATGCTCACTAAAAGTATTGATGAAGAAGGTGAAATCATTCTTTTTACATACGATAATGAAAAAATGATACAAGTAGAAAGTAATAGGAATGAAAATGAAACAACAGTATTTACTCTTGTAGATAACATGTTATTACAAAAACATTATATCTTAAAAAGTGAAGCTTATAACAATTGGTGTTTTGAAGACAAATATGAAAATAATTGTAAAATTACATTTAGTAATAATTTTGTTTCGGATAAGGAATGTTTTAGTCAAATAGATAAATTTCCATTTATTTACAAATATACTTCTTTTCAGGATGGAGAAATTTTGCAGTTTGAAAAATCTAAAATTGAAAAGAAAGATGATAAAACGTTTGAAATGTATTTTTCAAAATCAGAATCAGAAGGACAAATTGATGATTATCAATTATGGGGAACTTTCAAATTAAATGAAAAAGGATTAGTGAATGCAATTAGCATTATTAATAATAATGAAACATTTGAAATAAAGATTGGTTATACGTATTATCCATAAAGAATATAGATATTATTCTTGGCTCAATATGATGTATAGTGGGTAGCGATAAATTGCATCAATACTAATTTGTTTTTTATCACTTAAGCCGGGTCTAAAAAATTTATACAATCATTCGTTAAGCACCGAACCCAATAGGGGTAGAATATTAATAGTATATAAATACGTACTAACTTATGCGCGCAATTCTGTAGGAATATGCATACATATAATCGGTTCAGGAAGAATTCCTGCGTAATTGCGGGTGCATTATTTATTTTCATTTTACTATATCAGCGGCTTCGGAATGTGATTTCTACCGGAGTCATAACTCATTTGAAAAGATCCAGAAAAATAAAATTTGATTGCTCACTATAAATCACATAAAGCCTTATTCTTTTAACCAAGGAATACATATATGCGAGTTCTGTATTCTAGGAAAATTAGATGTATTAGGTGAATGGTTTATTGCCTTATTAAAGAGAATGATTTTTTTAATGGAATAAACTGCCATCGTACAGTATTTATACGTTGGCCTCCGCTTTAGTGGATGCGCAACAAGGGCTTGAGAAGTGTGTAGGAAAACAGGTGGGAATGCCAACAACAGATAAATAGTAGTAGAATACAGTAACAAGTAAATAAAGAACGATAAAAAAAGTAGATCAATGAAAAAGGCAACAAAGGTAGTGGCTGTGACTTTGGGAGTACTCTTAGTTTCAGCATTTTTAATTTATTCTTTCAGCTCAGAACTTTCCGAAATTTGGTCTATGACTAACGTTTCAAATCATGGTGGGGAAGAAAACAATGGCTCCGATGAAGCTTACGAGGAATCAAATTTACCTTCAAATTATTGTTATGTTGGAGATGAAGAAAACGCATATTTAGCAAAAGGGAAATTGCTTGATAATTCTGCAAAGGAAATTTATGATAGTCTTCCTGACAAACTTATTTTTTTGGAATTTGGAGAAGGTTTGCAGTGCACGAACTGTTCAGATACGATAAAATTTGACAAACAAATGTATAATTATTATTATTGTTATGAAAAAGGAGCGGCAAAAAAAGGATTATCAGACCCCACTAGTAATCCTGCCTACGATAATTTGCGAAAATATACAATCCTTGCCGAAGAAGGTAAAGTAGAATATCCTACATATATATCCCCAGATCAATCAGAAGAATATTTGATTACAAGCAAAGCATTTTTGGCTAAATATGGTGACTATTTTATAAACACTGAGGATAATAGGCGAATGGACAGATTGCCATATGGCATCAAAGAAAAAGTGTTAGAGTTTTATCAATCAGAAGAAGGTAAAGATTATCGATATAGTCTTAGCGGAATCCATTATAGGAATGGTTTAATGTGGTCGGGAAATTTAACTGGAGCAGACAACAAAGAAATGGTAATTCTCTTTAAACAAACTACAAACAAACTAGAAGATAATTATATGCTATTGGCATTTGCAACACGAGATGTCCCGTACGAAAAAAATAAAGTTTACTATATCGTTTACAGTGAAAAATTCTATACTAAGGTTTTAATGGATCATTTGGTAACGAATGGAAGTGACGAAACGACCTCTATTCCATTTTACAAAAACTCAGATACGTTAGAATATGCGGATTTTGATGGCATCGTTTTAAAACAAGTTAATTATGCAGATAATGTTTTAGTGTACGACAAAGACTTCGATAGGCTGGTGAAATATGAACAAGTACCGAGGGTGTCAAAAGACGATTCCAACGAATATGAAGAAGATGAAGAATGAAATCTATTCATACTGGTCAGTAACAACGCCCGTTGAATCGCTTGTGCCTTTTCGGACAAGCGATACATACTGTTTGATGTTAATAGTATTGTTTTACCCAGCTCTTCGGATTTTGTATTTGTCGCGGCATACAGAAGCCAGATTTAAAAAAATGTAATCCGAATATAGTCTACTTGTTCCTATTACAGTAATATAAAAGGTGTTCAAACAATATGGAGAAAATAAAATCCCAAGATACCGATTACCAAATACTGTTGCAGCGAATTGCTCTTCGCTAGGAGCAAGGTAGGGCAACAATCGCTTTTTATGTTAACACAGAGATTGTACATATCTATTGGCATATTGGGCAATACTTTGTAGCGTTTGAGTAAGGTAGCAGTCAAAAAGCGGTCTATAGCAAAGGTTTGTTAGAGAACGTATGCAAAGATGTATCATTGGCTCATGGTAAAGGCTTTAGCCTGCCTAATCTGAAGCGGATGCCACAGTTTTATACTGTTTTTTCAATTAGTGAGGAGCTTCCTCACTAATTGAACTGGACGCATAATTGAACACTTTTATGTATTGATAATCGGGATAAAAAGGACTTTTATATTTTAAATTATAATTAGCTACTGGTCAAACAACATTAACATGAACAAAGAAATTCAGCCTAAAAAACTACTTGTTTCCATTAAAGAACTCATAGAGCAGAGCAAGCAGGAGGTTGCTGTAGCGGTTAATGCGAGCATGACGGCACTTTATTGGAAAGTAGGACAATACATCAATGAGGACGTGTTAAAAAATAATCGGGCAGAATATGGTAAACAAATTGTGCCATCACTCTCGGCATCATTAGAAGCCGAATACGGTAAAGGGTGGAGTGAAAAACAATTGAGGCATTGTATGCAGTTTAATATGGTATTTCCCAATGATCCAATTGTCTCCGCACTGCGGAGACAATTGAGTTGGACGCATATAAAAACAGTACTTTATATGGAAGATCCCTTAAAACGAGACTTTTATATTGAAATGTGCAAATTAGAAAAATGGTCTTCTCGTCAATTGCAAGAACGCATACAATCAATGCTTTACGAACGGACTGCTATAAGTAAAAAGCCAGAAATAACCATCCAAAACGAGTTAGGCCTACTCAAAAACCAACAGCAGCTAAATCCGGATTTGATTTTTAGAGATCCGTATGTGCTTGATTTTTTAGGATTGAGTGATAGCTATTCCGAAAAAGATTTAGAAACAAGTATTGTTGCAGAGTTGCAACGTTTCATTATTGAAATGGGCAGCGATTTCGCTTTTATGGCGCGTCAAAAACGCATTACGATAGATAATCGCGATTACTATATCGACTTGCTTTTTTATCACCGTAGGCTAAAGTGTTTGGTGGTTATAGACTTGAAATTAGGCGAGTTTGAAGCGGGCTATAAAGGACAAATGGAATTGTATCTACGTTATTTGGAAAAGCACGAGCAAATTGAAGGCGAAAATACACCCATTGGTTTGATTCTTTGTACAGGAAAAAAGGAAGAACATGTGGAGCTGATGCAATTGGATAAAAGTAATATACGCGTTGCAGATTATTTAACGGCTTTGCCTTCGCAAAAGCTATTGCAAGAAAAATTACATAAGGCTGTGGAGATCGCAAAAAGTAAAATGCTGCATCAGGAATAATTCAAATTATAGTGATTTGAACGCTTAAGTGCTTGTTCGGGATTTTCGAATAACCACTTGAGATGCTCCAATTGTGGGTAAGCACAAGAAAAGGAATTAATACATTATAATCTTAATGTGGTCACATCTGTTGAGTATAGGGTAAAATATCAACAATGCAGTTGGTAAGGCTTTAACAGAATGAAATGATATGAATATATATATTCGTATAAAAAAAAGGGAGCTTCATCTTTCGATGAAGTCCCCCCAAAAAAATCAAAAATATATTCGAAATTTTTATTCCTTCACCAATTTCAAGGTTTCAATCTTGTTATCGATATTGATTTTTACAACATACATACCAGATGCTACATTCTGACCAAATGTATAGGTACCACTAGCAGTCGTCGCTTCTACCAATATACCTTGTGCATTGTATACGTGTATTGTAGCCATTTGCGCATTGTTTGCTAAATGAATGGTTGTTTCTCCGGTAAATGGATTTGGGTAAACAATCGACTTCGTTTCAACAAATACCTCAGACCATTCTTCTGTGTTGCCTTCTCTAGCACTATTGCATTTTGGTATTGTGATGCAATAGGTAGTATAAGGAGCATTAGAATAGCTAACACCTACGCATAGTTGTCCAGTGTTGTAGTAGTTTCCTGTATTCAATGTTGTGTGATACCCTGATGGTATGAACGACTGTGTTGAACCAGTGAAGTACCAACCGTAACTTGTTGCATTTGCTCTTTTTGCAGCAGAGAGTTCATACGTAATCGTAGTGTTGTTGTTTGCGCAAGCAGGCCCAGTGATTGTAGCAGTAGATGCCGTAACAGGAACACCCATTATTGTGCTGTATGTATATGCACCTGCATTATCCGTTGCTTTTGCAGTAATGCTATAATTACCAACACCTACATTTGACCATGTATAGCTATATGGCGCAGTAAAATCTGTACCAATCAATGTGCTGCCACTAAAGAACTCTACTTTTGATACCGTTCCATTTGCATCGGCTGCATCGGCAGTGATATTGATGGTGGCAGGTGCAATGAATGCAGCACTTGCAGTTGGGGAAGTAATGGTTATAGTAGGCGCAGGGTTTGCAATTACATTTACTTGTGATATGGATGGCTGCGAAGCTAATCCAGCATCGTCAAAAGCTATTGCTATTATTGAATATGTACCTGCAGAAAGACTAAATAAAGTATATTCGTAAGGTGCATTATAGTCGGTACCAATAAGTGTTGAACCATTATAGAACTCTACTTTCCATATTGACCCATTCGCATCAGATGCCGTTGCACTTAAAGATATAGTAGCCGGAGCTGTAAAGTTTGAGTTTGATACTGGACTTGTAAGGCTTACCGTAGGAGCTGCATTTGCAAGTATTGCAACATTATTTACAGTATGTACTGCGGAAGCTCCTTTATCATCAAATGCAACCGCAGTGAAGGTATTCACGCTAGCAGTTATTCCATTTACAACGAATGAGTAAGGTGCTGTATTGTCGCTACCTAGTAATGTAGAACCTCTATAGAAATCTACACGTGCAATTGTACCATCTGTATCTGCAGCAGTAGCTGTTAATGTAATGTTGGCCGGTGCAGCATAGTTAGAACCCGAAACTGGATTCGTAAGCGTTACTGTAGGAGCGATATTTATAGTTTGTATTGTTCCGTAAAATTCAATTTCGGCTACATTACCTACTGCGCCTTCTGGGCCTATGTAGCGTATGTATTTAAAAGCAACTGTGCTAGAAACATCAAAACAGTTCCAACCAGATGTGGGTGCTGCAACTACTGTTGCTAAATCTGTATAGGTGCTGAAATCTTCTGAAGTACTACCTTGGAATTTTCCACCAACCATACGGCTTGCTAAATCTTGTCTAGGCACATAGCGTATGTTTGTAACGTTGTAGTAATTGCTAAGGCTCAAACCAGTCCAGGCCACGCTTTCATTTGCATCAAAAAAGGTATTCACATCTCCATCAAATGCTTTGTCGCGTGTGTTTCCTGAATTGTTCCAAGAACCCATTGTACCTATTACAGTACCCGTAATTTTGGTTCCTGCCGAATTACATGGTGTTGTAGTTATTACCTTAGATGAAACAGCTACTTTGCCTGTATTATCTGTAGTTTTAGCAACAATTGCGTGTATTCCACCGCTTACATTATTCCATACAAAACTGTATGGCGCAGTGTTATCGCTTCCTATCAACGTAGTATTGTCGTAGAAGTCTACTTTAGTAATTGAACCCGTTGCTACAGATGGAGCAGCGATAGCAGTGATCGTTACCGAATTGCTAGTATATGAGGTACCAGTTGTTGGCGATGTAATACTGACGGTTGGGAATGGCGTTGATGTGATAGTAATGTTATCAAATAATACCTTTGTAGGATAAGTAGTGTATCCGTTTCCTTTTGCAAAAAAACCAACATATGCCTTTGAAGACATCGAGATAGTTTGATTTTCAATCTTTACCCAATTTGATCCATCTCTTGATACATAGCTCTTAATTTGATCTCCAGTTCTTTCGATCTTTAACCAGTTATGTAATTCATACAGATGCAGGTCATTAAGTTTATTTGGGTTTTCTATCGTTCCGGCACCTGCAGAAGATCTTTGTATGGTAATTGCACCATTCATATTTGTTTTTGTAATCGCTGCAAAAGTAGCATTGGGCTCCAATGATTCGCGAATCATAAGACCTACTCTTTGATTTTGAACGGTATTGTAGTTGGCTAAATGCACAATGAATGTGCCATCGCCATTGATAGGCTGATACAAATACGTGAAATTGTCGGCACCATTGCCCACTGCATCGGAATAGGTTTCCAAGTAATACGCATTGCCCGTGTTTGCTACAAAATCCGAACTGTTTACGCTACCAATTGCAGCTTTTTGCCAAGGTGTTGGCAGTGCCGCTTGAGTTGCTTTTCTTTTGAACGTAACGGACACCGTTTTTGTACCTGAGATTCCTGATAATACAAAAGGATTTGCCGTTGCTACCACAAAACCATTTACTTTTACCTGATCAATTTCATAGCCAAGATTAGGTGTGAAATTAAATGTTTTACTTTGTCCATTAGCCACACTTAATGTTCCCTTTGGAGAAATGTTTCCATTGATGTCCGATGAAGCTACAATTGTATTGGGTCTTGCAGTTACAGTAAACTGCATGGTTGCACCTGGACTAGAAATGTTGTTTATATTAATTCCAAACTCACCACCGTCTTTCCAACGGAAAGGTGTACCATTGGGGAAGGATTTATTTACAGAACCATAAAGGTCCTCAAAGTCTCCTCTTACATCTGAAGGAACTAAAAATTCATCATGCATTTCATCTTTGTTATCTGCTTGCACCAGACGGATAAAATACTGGTTGTCATCATTGGGATTTAAAGGAGCGTCATAACCGGTTTCTTCGTCTACATACCAAATAGCCAAACCTTCTGGCGTATTAGTACCCATAATAGATTGGTAATAACCATCAATTTTGTAAGCGTTAAATAGTAAATATTCTTTTGGATTGTTTGGATTGGTGTATTTGTGAATTGTCGTGTAGCTGTTTGCAGTCAGTGTATAGGTTTGTGTAGTTGTTCCTGAAACAGAAATTACATTGTCAATCCAATGACGCTGCATACGCAAAGCAGGATTGATAGGCATTGGAGCATTATTAGTGCCGGCTGAAGCCATTACACAATAATTACCTAAGTTTGAAAAAGCGGTTGCGTAATAATCTGTCCAGCCCATTACACTATGACCCATTTCGTGGCAAATGGTATTTATATTTAAAGATGAAGATCCTAAAAAGGTCATGTTTCCTTGGCCTACTTCTATCTGGCTTGTTGTGTTGTTCTTTATAAATTTACCAGCGCTAGCACCATTAGTAGAGGAACGACCTGTAGCTCTAGATATGAAATTTATATGTAGTAATTTTCCATCCACGGGATCTGGAGTTAAATTCAGAAAACCATTCGGATAATTTTGATTTACTAAATCAATCGCTTCATCTACATAATTTAATTTATTGGTTTCATAATATCCAAAACTCTTTGATAGTGTAACTTTTACTACCGTACTAGTGATGGTAACTTTTCCACTGGTTTGTGTGTAAAAATAATCACGTACAGAACCTATCTGTTCGTTTCCAGTATAATTTTGTTTGTTCATTAGGTCATCCACTTCCTGAATTGGATCATTCATTGGAGCACCTTGAAATGCAACCATCACTGTAACACCTTTAATGATTGATGGAATGCTGACCTGCTGTGCCATAGATAGTTGATACAGCAGAATACTACAAAATAGTAAAATTGTGTTTTTCATTTGGGTAAAAAGTTTAGTTTAAAATATGCTATTGAAAATTGGCAGTCAACTTAAAAGTCGTTAACTCAAAAATAATAGCTGATCGTATATTGACAAACATATAAAATCTAAGTAAGGCAATTGTTGCTATTTAGTTAAAGGTTGCATTTTGCATTTGAATGGTTGGTAGTAATTAGTTTAAGGAATAATGAGCGTTTGTATAAATAACATTTCGCAGATCTTTATATAGCGTTAGATGGAACATGCCATGATTTTTAAACCATCCTTTTCGGTTGAGGTATCAATGTGCAAATGTGCTGGGGAATGGAAAAATCAGTTGGTCAATTTGCCTCTAAGTCCCGCCATAGTTAGTTTTTCCATACACGGTACGTGGCTCACAGACTGAAATTTTGAAATGTGGTTATTAAATGGTTTGTGAGCCATAGGCGATCGTAGATAATCCTATAAATCGATAAAATCACAAGAATCACAACCTGTCATGCTTTTGGGCGTGCGTTTAGAAAAACATTCAAACAGAGAATGCATTATTTCGCTAATTTCAATCGTAATTTTTCGGACCTATAAATATCAACTACTCTTTCTATCTTCGAACGGATGCCAGTAGAGATCCCATCTTTATAGCAAATTTTAAAATGGGAAAACGGCCTCCCGAAGTGAGCTTAGTTTTTCCAATTTTAAATACGTCATACCTTCGGTATGGAGCGTACTATTATTTGGTGGAGAGGTTTTCAATAAATAAGTGACCCTTATCAGTGTCATCACTATACCCTTAGAATTGAAATTTAAATTGAATTGCGAAATCATTGATTTCGTAATCAGTAGAGTGTTTTTTCTTGTTTTTTGAATTGTGTCCGCACCGCGGACACAATTCAAAAAACAAGTCTATTACCCATTCATACATTCCCAATTATCATCGAGCGCATCCTGCATCCATTTTACCATTGAGTAATTTTTTATATGTAATTACATATAATTTAAATAATTTATCAACTTTTATATGTAAAAGCATATAAATTATAATTTTTATGTATATTTATATTCAAATGCATATAAAATGGATCATTTAGCGGATTTTATAAAAGCCAAACGCAAGCAATTAGGCCTTACTCAGGAAGAATTTGCGGATAAAGCAGGGGTAGCCCTCACGGTAATTCGTAAGATTGAACAAGGAAAAGACAATCTGAGTTTAGCAAAAGTAAACCAGGTATTGATGCTATTTGGTCATGTATTAGCTCCAACAAGAAACACCGATGCGACAAGGAATAGTTAAGTACAATAACGAATTGGCTGGCCGTATTATAGAAGAAGACAAAGGCGAATATGTGTTTGTGTATGATGACGAATATTGTCAGAAATATCCAAGTCAATTTATCACCTTTAACATGCCTGTTACACAGCATCCATATAGAAGTACACGATTGTTTCCTTTTTTTGATGGCTTGATTCCGGAAGGTTGGTTGTTGAATATCGCAGCAGAAAGTTGGAAAATAAACAAAAACGATCGCATGGGTTTGTTATTGGCATGTTGTCAAAATGTGATTGGCGCTGTAAGTATTCACCCTGTAACGGATAAAGAAGATGCGTAAGTGTTTGTATTGCTATCAGGAACTGAACGAGCAGGAGGAAGCGAACGATTATCATGCCGCCTGTGCGAAAGCCTTCTTTGGAACGGCCAATGCCCCTATGTTACCCTACAAGTTGTCTGATATGGCAAAGCTCGCCAAAGAAGCTGCAGAGCTCTCTATAACAGTTCCTGGGGTGCAACCAAAATTATCATTGGGTTGGTTGAGGACTGAACTAGTAAAAGGGCATACGGGACGGTTGACCATTATGGATGCCATGGATGGCAACTATATTTTAAAACCACAAAATCCATTGTATGCAAACATGCCAGAAAACGAACATCTATCGATGAAGTTAGCTACACTCTTTAAAATAGATGTGGTTCCATGCAGCTTGATTCGATTGGCATCTGGAGAATTGTGTTACATTACCAAACGTATTGATCGCAAGCAAGACGGCTCAAAAATACACATGATAGACTTCCTACAAATATTGGAATTGGAAGATAAGTACAAAGGCACCATGGAAATGCTGGGTAAGACTATTGGTGAATTGTCTGTGAATACCTTATTAGATAAATTGCGTTTTTTTGAATTGGCTGTTTTTAATTATGTTATTGGTAACAATGATATGCATCAAAAAAATTTCTCGCTTTGGCTTACTAAGCAAGGCTGGACGTTAACACCAGCGTATGATCTGTTAAATGTGAAAATGATTTTGCCGAAAGATAAAGATGATACTGCTTTATTACTAGGTGGAAAAAAACAGAATTTTAACAAATCGTATTTTGACCAGTTTGGAGTGGTTTTAAAACTCAATGAAAAACAAATTAGATCTATTTATACGAAGTTTGCTAAATGGTTACCGAATGCAACGCAATTGATTGACGAATCTTTTCTGAAGCAAGAAGATAAAAGTGTGTATACGAAATTAATACAACAAAGAACAGCGATATTTATCGGATGAATCGATATGTTATATTGAAGTAATTTGTCAATTGTGTCCGCAAGAGGAAAAAATTGACAATTTACGAACGCACTGCGTTCGTAAATCAAGTAAGCCCTTTGGAAATCATATTGGTCGCAGCGAAACGAATCCAAATGAAAAGTATTTGAAAGTCCAATAACAAAACAACCCTCGAATAAAATAGTTCTTATTCCATTCGATCATATAACAAATATTTTAACCAACGAATAAAAAAAAATCAATGAATACCTACAAACAAATTGAAGCCGCAATACTATCGGCACAAAACATCGTTATCACTGCGCATAAATCTGCCGATGGCGATTCTGTTGGCAGCTCTTTAGGCTTATTATACTTCATCGAAAAGTTGGGAAAAAAAGCGGTTGTTTGTCACCCCGATAGAGCGCCGGAGTTTTTAAACTTTCTAGATCTGTCAAGCATCGTATTAATGAGCGACGAACCACAAAAAGTAACCGAAGCATTTCAGCAAGCAGATTTAATTTTCTGTTTGGATTACAATGCCGTCGATCGCGTAGGTGCAGATATGCAAGGATTGTTGGAAGCAGCAACGTGTGAAAAAATTATGATCGATCATCATTTAAATCCGCAAGACTTTCCAAATATTGTAGTATCTGAAATTACCGCATCTTCAACGGCACAATTGATTGTAGAATTGATTGATCAATCGGGAAATATAGGATTGCTGGATGCAAAAATTGGAACCCCTTTGTATGTGGGTATTTTAACAGACACCGGAAGCTTTCGGTTCTCATCCGTATTGCCGCGTACCCACGAAATACTTGCGAAACTATTAGCTGCAGGTGTGCAACATCATTTGATTCATGAAGCATTGAACGATACCAATACAGCAAGTCGTTTGCGTTTACAAGGCTTTGCGATGAGTGAAAAGATGGAAATATTAGAAGACTATCACATCGCCATTATTCCCTTGACGAAAGAAGAATTAGAAAAATACAATTACAAAAAAGGCGATACCGATAGTTTAGCAAATCTTGCCTTGTCGATTAAAGGGATGAAAGCAGCGATTGTATTTTCAGAGCGGGATGGCATCATTAAAATATCCTTCCGTTCAAAAGGAAAAGAGAACCCAGTAAATGTTTTTGCATCGGAACATTTTAACGGAGGCGGACATGCAAACGCATCAGGCGGTATGAGTGAATTGTCGGTACAAGAGACGTTGGATAAAATGAAGCGATTGATACCGGAGTATTTTACGAAGGGGTAGTAGGTGTTAAATTGGTGGTGATTGACAGTTATATTTGTATACAAAATTTTCAAAGACTACAAAAATAAACAGACACTAGTGACGCTGCGCTTAAAACTAAAGCCAGGTGTGCTGAGCGTTTGTGAGAGATGTATAGAATGTATTTATGAAAAATGGAGATGATACAACAAAACAATTTATCTGACTTATTAAAAGTATGCTATTGATATATTTATCATCAACCGATTTTCAAATCAATAATGTCTCCTTTACCTTTCCAATTGAAATAGAAAAGTTAAGAAGTGTATTAGTAGAAGCCGATAGAGTAAATATTTTGAAGAATAATTCCATTTATACTTGGGATGAATTGGGAATACTAGCATATTCTAAAGATGGAAATAATATTGAATCGCTTTGTGTAGAATTTCAAGTTAAGAATTATGCATTCAGTCCAAAAAATAAATTTAGTGGTACGTTTAATCTCGATAATAAAGAAATTAGATCGTATTATAAAATAAATAAAAAGAACCGTATCGGGCTTTTTGAAGGGGATACTTCTGGTGCATTTGTATTCAATGATATGAGTGTTTGGTTTAACTTTGAAGGAAAGGAGATTTCAATGATTCAAGTAAAAGCATTTAATCTTGAAGTACATAATAACGAAATTGAAAAGAATGTAGTTCCAAAAGATAAATACGTTATTAAAGAATTGGAAGATGAAGAAATTCGTTTTGTTGATTTTGGATTTAAGTTGGCAGTAATTCAAGAGTTGATGTATAACAAAGGCTTATTAGAACCTAAATTTGATTTGTATGAATTTGCGAAGTGGTACCCTCACAGAAAAATTGATATTGAAAAAGAAGGTTATGAGCCCATCGAAGAAGTAACGGAATATTTCAGAAACATACCAATTCCGAAAAAACTGGCTTTAGAAGTTACGGAAATTAATCAAGATGGTGGAAATGATATTTATATGGATCTATTGCGTTTTGGTGATGGCTGTGAAACGTATTGGGATATTGAATGCATTGATGATGTTGAAAATTTTCCAAATATTAAAACGGCCATACTTTGTTATGCAAAAGATAAGGTACTCGATGGACTCAATGCCATGGGTATAAAAGCGGAGTGGATATAGGGATACATGCCATTGGGGAAATAACTATTGTATAATAATGTGCATTCGTAATCTATTTGAACATAATTTTTGATAAAAATGAAACTAAAAACTACCCATCACTATCATGCACGTCCAGAAGAACTATGGCCCTTGTTATTTGGCTCTAAAATGGATGCAAAACGCCCTTGTAATTTTTTGTTTGGTTTACCAAAGCCACTAGAATGCAGATTGCAAGATGGAGAAGGTGGCGTTGGTAACATGCGCGAATGTGTTTCGGATAAAGGCATTATAAAGCAAACTATTTTAGAATGGGAACCGAATCGAAAATTATCTTTTGAATTAAAAGAAACAGATATTTATTTTGGTCCTTGTGTGACGCGTATTATCGAGGCCTTTATTATAAATCCAATAAATGATTCAACAACATCGATTACACGTGAAACCGAATTTGTGGTGATTTCTAAGATGCGTTTCTTTATTTCCATACCCATGTATATTGGACTTAAGAGCATACATAGGTATGTGTTTAAAAATTGGGATCGGATTGTTGAAGAATCTAGGGCATAATGGATAGGCTTATATAGAAATTGAAACACTATTAATATCTCTGTTTATTCTATTATTTCCACCATGCCCACCATAGAACTCCAAACCCTGATTCACGCAGAAAAGGAAATCGTTTTTGATCTTTCCCGCAGCATAGACTTACATAAAATATCTACCCAGCATACCCATGAAGAAGCCGTTGCTGGAAGGCTGACTGGTTTGATAGAATTAAACGAAACCGTAACCTGGAAGGCGAAACATTTTGGTGTATATCAATATTTAACTTCAAAAATTACTGCGTTTGATCGTCCCGATTATTTTGTGGATGAAATGGAGAAAGGTATTTTTAAGAGATTTAGACATCAACACATTTTTAAGAATCAGGAGAAGGGAACGATGATGATTGATATCTTCGAATATAAATCTCCATTGGGCTTTCTTGGAAAGATAGTAGATTTCGTATTCTTGAAAAGATACATGATGAATTTACTAATGAAGCGAAACGTAACCATTAAAAATTTTTCGGAAACCAGTAAATGGAAAGAAGTTCTAATACCAAATCTAAATTCAAAATAGTTCAAAATATATTTTGACTTTGCTAGTTTGTTGGCCAGAAAAGGCACAACCGTGTAGCTTGGTGCTTAGGTTATGATATACCCAAATATAAAAATGGACTATTTTGTAGAAGGAATTGGTAATACCCATTAATATTTCCAGTTCGTGTGTAAAAGCGATTCATATAAAATGTATATATATATATGCAAATTGTAGTATAGAATAAATACACAATAAATCTATAATATGCTTGCTTTTAAACCGGCTTTTAATTTTTCTTAAGCTAGTCAATTAATTTGAGCCAAAACTGAATAAGTATACTTAGATGGGATGACTGATATCATGTTTTGTACTGACATTCAATTTTACCTTTATCCCAAGATTAAAATTTAACACTCATGAGTAATTTGTCGCAATCACACAGAATGCTATTTTTAAACACACTCGCTTTTGCAGTTTGTTTTGGCTGTTGGACCCTAAATGGGGTACTTGTTACGTTTTTGGTAGATCAAGAAATATTTGATTGGAATGTCGTCCAAATAGGCTGGCTATTAGGTATTCCTGTACTTACAGGTTCCTTGATGCGTTTGCCCATGGGTATTTTAACCGATAAATATGGTGGCAAAGTCGTGTATTCATCCTTGTTGGTATTGGCATCTATTCCCTTGTTTTTACTTCCTCTAGCTACGAATTTCTGGATGTTTGCATTTTTGAGTTTTATGTTTGGGATGGTTGGAACAAGTTTTGCAGTTGGGGTCGCTTACACTTCGCTTTGGTATCCAAAAGAATGGCAAGGTCGCGCTTTGGGTATCTTTGGAATGGGTACTGCAGGTGCATCCATCACTCCATTTATTGCACCCAGTATGTTGAAACATTTTTCAGAATCGGATCCCATAAACGGATGGAAAACCTTGCCCATAATTTATGGAGCAGTATTATTAGGTATGGGACTTATTTTTATTTTCTTCTCAAAAACAAAAAAAATAGAAGCAAAACCTAAATCTATCCAGCAGCTTTTGCAACCCCTTAAAGAAGTGCGTGTATGGCGTTTCGGAATGTATTATTTCTTACTGTTTGGTTCCTTTGTTTCTTTTTCTCAATGGTTGTTGCCAAACTTTATGAATGTTTATCAAACGACTTTAATATTAGGTGGTTTGTTTACAACGTGCTTTAGTTTACCAGCAGGTGTTATTCGTGCCTTTGGTGGTTTTCTGTCGGATAAATTTGGCGCACGTAAAGTTATGTATTGGGTATTAAGTAGCTCGGTGATCTTAAGTTTTTTACTGCTATTCCCCAAAATGAACATCACCACTTCGGGTAATGGATTAATGGCAGGCAAAGCGGGTACTGTTACGGCGGTATCGCCCTCTAAAATTGTCATTGGCGAACGTGTGTATCCAATCAGCCAAAAAAATACCGATGAACCACACAGTCAATATTTTCCTTCTAAAAAGACATGGCAAGAAGTCGTTGTTGCAGAGAATCAAGTGGTACAGAAAAAAGAATTGATTGCAAACGGAATTACGGAAATACATTTTGAAGCCAATATGTGGGTGTATCTGGTATTGGTAATCTTATTGGGTTCTTGTTGGGGGATAGGCTCCGCAGCCGTGTATAAACACATACCCGAATATTTCCCAACGCAAGTGGGTGTGATCGGTGGTATGGTAGGTATGATTGGTGGTTTGGGTGGTTTTATCGGACCCATTGTGTTCGGTTATTTGCTTGCATTTACTGGTTTCTGGACAAGCTCTTGGATCTTTATCTTTGTATTATCATTGGGATGTTTGATATGGATGCATCGCGTAATTGTAAAAGTTACTGCTGAAAAACTTCCAGAAATTGCACATGATATGGATCGGAAAGATTAAAAAAATGAGTCGTTACATTCATTGGGATGCACCTAAACAGTTCATTGTTTTGTTGCATCTCATTGAGATGTAACTGATTTTAGGTAGAAAAGATTCAGTATAAATAATGAAATTTATATTCTAACACCTAAAGTTATTAAGACTAAATCTAATTTATGAATATAATATAGATTAGATTTGATAGTTTGGCAAGTCAATATTAACGGGTGGTGTGGGAATAATAATGGATACAGCACCTTACAATAAATAAAAAAATGAAAGGAAATGGGATTGCATATCTATGATTAACTACGGATGTATGAATCGTTTGATCTGAATAATAAAATCAAAGGAAGTTCATTAAAAAAAGAATGGGTATATTTATATTTTAATAAAGAGTAGAATACATATGAAAAATAAAACATTCAATAGGAAAGCATTACTGATTGCAACAGGCTTGTCGATATTGATGATTGTTATGGTGTTTTATGGCTCAAGAAAATTACAAAATTTTGATGCTGCTTTAATCACCTATTTGTTTGGAACGGTGTTTGCTTTTTTTGGTATTGTATACCGCTACTCTGTTTGGTTGCAAAGACCGCCAACTTGGATTTACTTCAAAAGGGGGGTAAGTTATTTAGTTACCGGAAAAGTATTCTCACATTTTTGGTTTGCTTCAAAAGAAACGATTGAAAACATTGCCTTCCAAAAATTTATTTATCCAAGAGGTAAATACCGTTGGATGGCGCACTTTATGATTGCCATCGGATGTACGTCTGCTTTTTTAATTACTATTCCATTAACATTTGGTTGGATCCATTTTACTATGGCACCCAACAGTATTTCTATATACGAAGCGCACTTTTTTGGTTTTAAAGTGATGGAATTTGAATTGGGTTCAATCATTGCCTTATTAACTTTTCATGCATTAAACTGGTCTTCATATTTAGTTATTTTCGGTTCCTTGTATTATCTACGACGCAGACTTACCAATCCTGGTTTGATTGCCACGCAAACATTTGAAGGTGATTTATTACCCCTCATATTATTAATTGCGATCTCTGCTACAGGTTTGGGATTAACGTATTCCTATCAATTTATGAAGGGCTTCGCATTTGACTTCTTAGCGGTGCTGCATGCTGTAACGGTTATTATGTTTTTAATCTGGGTTCCCTTTGGAAAGTTCTTTCACATCATTCAACGGCCTGCGCAGATTGGCGCCCACATCTACAAGAAGCAGGGTATGAAGCTTGGTATGGCTGTATGTGAGCATACGGGAGATGCCTTTGCTACGAAGTTGCACATCAACGATCTTAAAATTGTGACCAAAGAATTGGGTTTCAATTTTGATCGGCCAGACGGTACCTCGCATTTGGATTTAAGCCCCGAAGGCAAACGATCTCGTTTGGCAATGGCGCATTTGAAGGCAAGACAAGAAGGTGGAAATTTATTCGGATAATTTTTAAAAAAGACACACATGGCAAAATTACCTGTTTCTGAAGAAAACATTGTTACGGAATATGGACCGCATAAAAATTACAGTCCAAAAGACGGCTATGCGGGAAGAGACGAACCAGACGAGCTTGTAAAAACGCATTGCTGTTTTTGCGGCATGCAATGCGGCATTCAATTGTCTGTAAAGGATAATAAAGTAGTAGGCTTTGAACCTTGGATGGAATTTCCATTCAATGAAGGAAGATTGTGCCCGAAAGGCGTACAGCGTTATTTGCAAAACAATCACCCCGATCGGTTATTATCTCCCATCAAACGTGTGGAAGGGAAAGGATTTGAGTCGATTGCTTGGGACGAAGCGATGGATAAAACCGTTTCAGAGATCAAACGCATTCAAGCGACATATGGCAACGATGCTATGTCCATGCTTTCAGGTGTTTCGTTAACAAATGAAAAAAGTTATTTGGTTGGCAAGTTTGCACGTGTAGCACTTAAAACAAAGAACCTAGATTACAACGGACGCTTGTGCATGGTTAGTGCAGGTGCAGGTAATAAAAAAGCTTTTGGTTTGGATCGCGCATCCAATACCTATGCCGATTTAGAGTATGCTGAAGTAATTATTGTAGCGGGTGCAAATATCAGTGAAACGTTTCCAACCCTAACACACTGGATTTGGAAAGCACGCGATAGAGGTGCGAAATTAATTGTAATTGATCCGCGCATGATTCCCTTGGCACGTACGTCTGACATCCATTTAGATGTACGCCCGGGTACAGATTCTGCTTTGTACGGCGCAATGTTAAAGTACTTGGTAGATCACGACATGCTCGATCACGATTTTATAAACAATCATACTTCGGGTTTTCAAGATACCATTGATGCGGTAAAAGACTATACGCTCGAGTGGGCAGAAGAAGTTACGGGTATAAAAAAAGAAAAAATACAAGCTGCTGCGGAATTATGGGGCAGAGCGAAAACAAGCTTTTTACTTCATGCTCGTGGCATCGAACACCACTCAAAAGG
>NZ_CALMGQ010000077.1 GCF_937863595.1 uncultured Cytophaga sp. | reverse complement strand
ATACGATAACCCTGTTATTCATAAAAAACAAAAAAATCCCGCTATATGCGGGATTTTTTTGTTTTTTATGAATAACAGAATCAATTTTAATTTATTTCTTTATTCAATTGTTTAAATATCTTTTCAGCTTTAGAATTTCCGATCACCTTAGATAAGTCATCAAAAGATGCCTCTTTCATTCGCTTTAGAGATTTAAAATGTAGTAATATCTTTTTCTGAGTTGCGGGGCCTATTCCTACTAATGCACTAAACTCTGTCTTTACAATAGTATCTGCACTTCGTTTTAATCGATGAAATGTAATTGCAAATCGATGCGTTTCATCTCTTATTTGCTGAATTAACTTTAAACTTTCAGAACGCTTATCTAAATACAGCGGATCATTATCGCCAGGGAAAAATAATTCTTCTAAATTTTTCGCAATACTAATAATTGGTATCTGTCCATAAATCTCTAAATCCTTTAACGCTTGGCAAGCAAACGACAATTGTCCTTTGCCACCATCTACTATAATTAAGTTCGGAAATGGAATGGATTCATCTTTCATTCTTTTGTACCTGCGGTATACAATTTCGTACATAGAGGCAAAATCATTAGGCCCCTCAACTGTTTTAATATTAAAGTGTCTGTAATCTTTTTTAGAAGGCTTCCCATTCTTATAGCAAACCATTGCGGCAACAGGATTTGTTCCTTGAATATTGGAGTTGTCAAAACATTCAATATGTGTAGGTAGATCTTTTAAAGACAAATCTGCTTGCATTGTTTTCAATATCCGAGTCTCAGGTTTTTCTTTTTTATTTTCGTCATATCGTGTAAGGGTGTGCCATGCATTTTTTAAGGACAAGTCAATCAATTTTTTCTTATCTCCTATAATGGGAATGCTCACTTTGCAATAATTGCTTAAAATTGGCAATTCGATATTACAAATGACTTCTCGATTTGAATCCCATCCTTGCTCATGTATCATAAATAAAGCATGCATGAGCAATTCTTCGTCAGACTCTTCTAAAACCGCTTTTAATTCGATTGTGCGCGTTTTGATTATAGAGCCGTGTAATATACTCATAAAATTTACTGCAGCTCTTAAATCGCGTTTAGCTATCGTGTAAACTTCAATGTTATTTATGTCTGGGTTGACAATCAAATTGCTTTTCTCTAAGCCTGAAACAGAGTCAAATCGCTCTTTATAGAAGAGTGCTTTTTCAAATTGAAGATCTGAAGCAGCATGATTCATTTTTTCTTGATAAAATCTCTTAACGGATGTGTAGTTTCCCTTTAATATATTCTTGACTTGGATGATTGATGTGTTATAATCCTCAATTGATTGTTTTCCTTCGCAAGGTCCTTTACAATTGCCAATATGATATTCTAAACAAACTTTAAATTTGCCGGATAGAATGTTTTTTTCTGAAAGATTTAAATCGCAGGTACGAATAAAAAATGTTTTACGTAGCGATTCTACTAATGAATTCATTGCCCGCACACTTGTATATGGGCCATAATAATCCCCTTTACCCTTCTCTATTTTTCTCGAAGTGATTAATGTAGGGAAATTCGTATCTGTCAAACAAATAAACGGATAGGTCTTATCGTCTCTTAATAATACGTTATACTTCGGTTTGTTTTCTTTTATTAAATTATTCTCTAATAAAAGAGCTTCGTATTCAGAGTTTACTAATGTGTATTCTGCATGGTTGATCTTGCGAACCATGCTACGTGTTTTTTGATCTAGGTTTTTCTTATTGGTAAAGTAATTCGCAACTCTTTTTCTTAAACTTTTAGCTTTACCAACATAAATCAATTCATTCTCATTTGAATAAAATCGATACACCCCTGGTGAAAATGGCAATTCTTTTAATAGCGCACGTATTGATTCTGTGTCTAACATACATGAGATATTAATAATCTTGAATAACTTGTTTTTTTGTTTTCTGGTTGGGATTAGAAGTATTTGTACTACTTGATAAGGTATCTGTCTTTATTTTTTTGCAGTTTATTTCTACGCTCAACGGTTTTGAAGGCATGGGGAAACGTTCTTTAATAATCCCTGTTTTAGGATCGTTGTATACTTTGTTCATGAATATTGCCCATATAGGCATTGCCATTCGAGCCCCCTGTCCATCATCCATCGTTCTGAAGTGAATGCTTCTGTCATCACCACCAACCCATATACCTGTGGTTAATTGAGTTGTTATTCCAACAAACCATCCATCTGAATAATTTTGAGTGGTTCCAGTTTTACCACCAATTTCCGCACCATTCCAAAGCAATCCATATTTATTTAAGCCCAATGCTGTGCCACCTTTTTCTTCGGTTGCTCCTTTTAACATGTGAACCATTAAATAAGCAGTTTCTTCACTTAGCACCTCTCTATGTTTAGGAACAAACTCTTGTAAGATTGTTCCATTTTTATCTTCTATTCGTGTGATAAACATTGGTTCTATCCAAACACCTTGATTCACAAATGTGCTGTAAGCGCCAACCATATCATATAATGACACGTCAAATACACCTAAACATAATGCTGGGACAGCTTCTAGATGAGACGTAATACCCATCCTTTCGGCATAATTCACCACCGTTTGTGGACCAACCTTTTTAATTAAATTCGCTGTTATACTATTGATGGAATTTGCCATGGCTTTCCGAATGGAGAAAAGCTCGCCGCTATATTTACCATCGCTATTTTGGGGGGTCCAAGTTTCATTCTCGTCACCTGTTTGAAATGTAACCGGTAAATCGGGAAGTTCATAACAAGGGCTATACCCTAAGTCAATTGCTGCAGTATATACAAAAGGCTTGAACGTTGAACCTGGTTGTCTTGCACCCTGTTTTACGTGGTCATATTTAAAATGCTTGTGATCGATACCTCCAACCCACGCTTTAATATACCCACTGTGTGGATCCATTGATAACATACCTACATGCAAGAAATGTTTGTAGTAACGAATCGAATCCATTGGGCTTAACATCGTATCAATTTCACCTTTCCAACTAAAAATACGCATGGGTATTTTTCGATTCATTGCCATCCAAGTTTTTGAAGTATCACCTTCATAAATAGCTTGAAACATTTTCCAACGATCGGAGGATTTTGCTACGCGTTCAATAAAGTTTGGTATCTCCTTAAATGCCTCATCTCGCCAAGGAGTTTTATTTTTCCAATAGGCAAAAAATTTATTTTGCAGATACGCCATGTGTTCATAAACAGCTTCTTCAGCATGCTGTTGAATGCGTGAATCAATGGTTGTGTAAATTTTTATTCCATCTTCATACAGATCTAAATCTCTGTCTTTGCACCACTTTAATAAATAGCGTGTAATATAACTCCTAAAGTAAGTAGCAGAACCGTTGTTGTGATTTTCGACTTGATATTTCAAACCAATGGGCTGACTAGACAATTGCAATTGTTGTGCCTTACTAATGAATGCGTATTTCTCTAACTGTTGAAGAACGGTGTTTCTTCTTCCAATCGCATTTTCGGGATTATAGATAGGACTGTAAAGAGTTGGTGCTTTAAGTAAGCCAACAAGCATTGCAGCTTGATTAATTGTTAAACTGTCTTGAGGTATACTGAAAAATGTATTTGCAGCAGTAACAATTCCAAATGAATTACTGCCAAAATCTACTGTATTTAAATACATGGTAATAATTTCCTTTTTTGTATAGGAACGCTCAATTTTAACAGCAGTTATCCATTCTTTTGTTTTATTAATAGCTAAGCGAATTTTATTGTTAGATTTTGAAAGTTCACCTTCATACTTTTCACCTCTAGTTTTAAATAGATTTTTTGAAAGCTGTTGTGAAATTGTGCTTGATCCACGTTTGTCACCTTTAAAAAGGTACCATAATATAGCAAAGCTACCTTGCAAATCAATGCCAGAATGTTTTTCAAAACGAATGTCTTCTGTTGCTAATAAGGCATTGATCAAATTAGGGGAAAGGTTTTCGTAAGAAATATTCGTCCTGTTTTCTCTATAATATTTTCCGAAAATAATTCCATCAGCAGTGTATAGTTCAGATGATAAATTTGTTTTGGGATTTTCTAAGGTTTCTAAATTTGGCATTGGACCAAACCAATTTGACGTATTTGAAGAGACCATGTAGAACCAGCCCCAAATAAAGGCTACTCCTAAGATGGAGAAGATCCAAATAAGACTAATTGCTAAACGGACAATTTTATGTTTCATTCAGATGTAGTTTATTTCAAATTAAATTAAATAATTATTTCGCTTCTATCGTATTAGAATTATCAATCGGGGGATTTGGATTCTCTTCGATAGTACTGTCAGGTAAGGGCTGTGACGTGTCAGATTCTTTCAACTTTAAATCCTCCACTTCTTTCGCATCAGTACTTGCTCGTTTATCAAGCGCTTCTGACAACTTTGTTGCCAATGGAACGAGCTTACTTTCAGGATAAAGCTCTGTGAATGCCTTTATATCTGATTGTATAACGTCTAATGCAACAGCAGTGTTTGGATTCTTTATTGTACAAAGAATTTTCATATACGCTAACTTGTCTAAAATACCGCTGTCGGGATATTTTAAAATAATACTACTAGCAATGGAATCTGCTTCCGAATATTGATTGTTTTTATACAAATTGTAAACATCTTTATATTCAGACTCAGCAAATTTATTTGCAATTTTTGAATCTCTATAATAATTGGGGTTGCGAATCAATTTTGAATAAATCGAATTTGGATGTTTTGTGAATAATTCATTTTTATAAAAAGCCACTTTTTCAGAGTCCTTTTTATTAAGATAAATGAGATATAAATTATACAAAACTTCTGGCTCATATTCTGTATCAGGGTATCTTTTCAATAAGGTGTTGTAGGTACGAATGGCCCTGTCTGGCTCATCTAACTTATGATTATATATGGATGCAACTTGAAATAGCGCCTCTTCAATATTTTTATTGGATTTTATTTTTGCCTCTTCAGAATACGGTATATCAGCGAGATATTTTTTTCGATCAATCTTTAACGTTTTTACATCGCTCTTTTCTTCATCACTGGCTGCGGTGCTATCTGTTGGAGTATTTAAAGAATCTGCTTTAGCGTCTCCTGCAAAATCTATGTTTGCTTCTTTTTTAGATCGGCGCCAATTGTCTTCAAGTTTTCGCGTGCCCCACTTTTGTTTAAAATCTTGTTGGCCATTTTGTACAGCAGCAGCATTTGAAAAATACCAACTTTTTGCATTTGGATCATTATTTGTAATTGCACCAATTGGCGCATCAGTGGAATTTGCGGCTAGTTCCTTTTGTTTTTTTAGAGCTAATTGCTGCGCTTTATATACAGCTTGTTCTCGAGCAACAAGAGTATCTATTAATTTATTTAAGGATATGGTATCTAACTTTGCTACCGCTAAAAGACTGTCTTCTCGTTTGATGGTATTTAAATGTTTAACAAACTCATCTAAGACTTTATCGCGTTTTGCAATTAATGGATATCGTTTATCTTTTTTATTAAATGTTTGAGCCGTACTGTCATAATAAGCTGCAGCATTTTCATAGTCTTCAAGATCTTCGTAATAAATCTCAGCTAATTTTAAATAGGTAAAACCTTTCTGGCTTCCACCAGACTTGCTGGCTTGAGAAGATTTTTTCAGATATTCAATTGCTTTGGGTTTATTCTTTTGTTTGTATTCAAACAATCCCATTTCATAATAAATCTTATCTTTATATTCTTCGTTTTTAAGATCTTTTAAAAGTTTTGTATAGTATTTATTTAATTTCTTTACTGCATCCGGGTTATTAACATCCGTCACTTGAAATAGATTTAATTTTGCATTGAAAAGCATTTCATAAGGCGGATTAGATTTTACCACCTTATGGTAGTTTTTGTAAGCCATTGTATCGTTATTATTGAGTTGGTAAAGTTGGCCAACTATAAAATACATACGTGAGCGGATATCTCTTTTTTTCTGTATTGGTGCGGCTTCTTCAAGTAATGGAATCATCTCATCATACCGTTCAAAATAACGCAAATAATCGGCTTGAGTGACATTAAACAATGCCGTATTTTTTTTTGTAAGTTTCCCTTGTTTTAAAATATGATCCGATACCGTTTTAGCATTGTCATATTGATTGGCGGCCATATATGCTCGCATTAAATATATCAATCCTTCTATTTTGTCATCTTCATTTTTGCCATTCGCATTCATGTATTTATACGTGTCCATTCCTTTTTTGAACTCACCTTTATAAATACGACATCTTCCTACCAAAATATAGCTATCATCAACATAGTCGCTATTCTTATGTCTACGGATGGGTATGGATGCTTTTTTGATAATATCATCTAATTGCGTTGCTAAAGCTTTTGTTTTATTCGTATCCACGGGTGGGATAGGTTGCAGAATTATATTGTAATTATCTTCTTTTAAATCATACACTTTTACTTCAACAAGTTTCATGCGTTCACGCGCTAAAAAAAATGCATTATCACGGGCAAGTAAATTATGGTACGTGCGTCCAAGGAAAGAATTGCTTTCTTGAGAGCATGAAACAGAAAGGAGTCCATAAAATGTTAAGATCAAAAATAGGCTTAACGAGATTGTTGTATGGCGTTTATTTATATTCATTTAGTCAAAGATAGTAAAACATAGAAGTTTTATTAGATACATTAGAACGATTTCGATAAAAATAGATTGTGCAAAAAAACTTTCTAAGCGGTTAATAAAGTGTTACCTTTGCACAATGAATACGGAAGAACGTAAAGTGAAAAAATCATCCTTGACAGGCTTTTCAAAATATTCTGCTATTGGCTTTCAAATGATTGCTACAATATGCGTTTTTGGAGCTATAGGATGGTGGCTAGACCGCCATTTTAATGTTGCCGGAAAATTGAATACTGTTTTTTTTATGCTTTTTGGCGTGATTGGCAGTATTACGAAATTTATAATGGATGTCATCAATGAACAGAAAAGAGGAGAATAGTTCGATTGTTTCAAACTTTTGGTTTGGCTATACAATCATACTAATTCTAACATCAGCAGTTGGACTTATATTGTCGCATATAAAGCCAGAGTTTATTAGCGACTATTTTTGGATGATACAAGGGTTTTTTGGTGTTATTTCAATTTTGTCTCATTTAATATCAAATTTGGGGCTTAAAAGCAGAGACGAATTCCATACATTTTACTTAGGATCAATGGCTGTACGCTTCATTTTATCGCTATTTTTCATCCTATTAAGCTTGGTTTATCTATCAGGGAATAAGATTACTTACGTAGCGAATTTTTTTATTCTCTACATTATATATGCTTCATTTGAAATTTATCACTTATTGCGTAACTTGCGCGCCGATTCAAAGAGAAATGACTACTAAAATTAACAAAATTCTATTACTTCTTCTACTGACAACTTTGTCAATAGCAGGTTTTGCAACGACTGAGCATAAAATCCAAGAAGAAGAGACTGGAGAAGAATCAGTATTCAATCCAGGTGAAATGATTATGCACCACATTGCTGATTCGCATGAATGGCATTTGTTTCATAATGAATCTATACATGCAGTAATACCTCTTCCCATAATTCTATATTCTTCTGAATTGGGCTTAGATGTATTCTTATCGAACAAATTTGACAATGCAAAACATACGTATTTTGTACCTAAAAAGGAAAATTTTGGTTATAAAATGCATCATGAGCATGTGGTGTTGGTTGATGTATTAGGAAATGAAGTACACAGTGCACACGTTTATGATTTCTCTATCACCAAAAACGTAGCTTCTTTAATTTTAAGTGCTATTGTATTAATACTTGTGTTTACTGCCGTAGCTAAAGGGTATGTTAAAAATAAAGGAAAAGCACCTTCAGGTGTGCAATCATTCTTTGAACCAATCGTTGGATATATAAGAGATGAAATTGCTGTGAAAATGATTGGACCGAAATACGAGCGTTTCATGCCATACTTATTAACGGTATTTTTCTTTATCTGGTTCAACAACCTTTTGGGCTTAATGCCAGGCGGTGCAAACTTAACAGGAAATATCGCTGTTACATTGATGTTAGCAATAACTACATTTATAATTACGACAATCAATGGTAATGGAACTTATTGGAAACACGTTCTATGGACTCCAGGTGTACCACTTCCTTTAAGAATAATTATTTTACCTATTGAGATTATTGGTTTATTGACGAAGCCATTTTCATTGATGATTCGTTTGTTTGCTAACATCACAGCGGGCCACATTATTATCCTAAGTTTCATCGGTTTAATTTTCTTGTTTAAAAGTGTTTATATCGCACCATTGAGCGTAGCTTTTGGCTTGTTTATGACATTCTTGGAATTGTTTGTTGCTCTTATTCAAGCATTCGTGTTTACATTGTTGACAGCAATGTACTTCGGCTCTTCTGTTGAAGAACACGCACACGACGATTACGATCACGGACATTAATTATCTCTTGTTTTCATTCAATAATAAATAAATACAACTATGTTAAATTCAATTTTATTAGATGGTCTTGCATTAGCAGGTGCTGGTATCGGCGCAGGTATTGCAGCATTAGCGGCAGGTTTAGGTATCGGTCGTATCGGTAGCAGTGCAGTAGAATCTATTGCACGTCAACCATCTGAGAGTGGAAAAATTCAAACTGCGATGTTGATTGCAGCTGCACTTATTGAAGGTGTTGCTCTTTTCGGTGTAGTAGTTTGTCTATTGATCGCTCTAGCGTAATTGCTAAAAAAGCATATTCCGTTGACATTAGGTCTCGGAATATGCTTTACTTATTGAAAAAAATATTACTACACTATATATGGCATTATTAAGTTTAATTACACCAGATTTAGGTCTATTCTTTTGGCAAACAGTAATCTTCTTGATTACCTTATTCTTATTGTCAAAGTTTGCTTGGGGGCCAATCATGAGCGCAATGAAAGAGCGCGAAAATTCAATCACAGATGCATTGTCTGCTGCAGATAAAGCGCGTGCTGATATTGAAAAATTACAGGCTACAAATGAAGCATTACTAGTTGAAGCGAGATCTGAGCGCGATCGTATTCTTGCAGATGCACAAAAGGCATCTTCAGTAATGATGGAAGATGCTCGTTTGAAAGCTTCAACAGAGGGTAATCGCTTAATGGAAGCAGCACGTGTATCGATTCAAACTGAAAAGAATGCAGCATTGAATGAAGTTAAAAATTATACCGCTACCTTAGCACTTGATATTGCTGAAAAAATTCTTAAAAAAGAATTAAGCAATTCTGACGAGCAAAAGAAATTGGTTAACGAATACATCAAAGAAGTTAATCTGAACTAGTACGCCATCATGAAAGAAACGAGAGTAGCATATCGATATGCAAAATCGCTGGTAGATCTTGCAGCGGAAAAAGGAGTTTTAGACCAAGTAAATGGCGACATGGCTGGTATTGAATCTGTATTTAAACAGAATCATGAATTGGCTAGCGTTATGAAAAATCCGATTATCCAAACGGATAAAAAAGCTGGAATTTTGCGCGCATTATTCGGAACGAAAGTTAGCCCGTTTACAATGTCATTATTGACATTACTTACAAACAAGCATAGAGAAAATGTAGTTTTTGAAATTTCTTCAGAATTTCAAAAACAATACCGTGAGAAGTTGGGTATTAAAATTGTTGAGGTTACAACTACTCAAGCTATTACAGACGACCAACGTGCTAATTTCAAATCAATCATGGCTTCAAAAGCGAATGTTGTTGAATTGGTTGAAAAAATAGATGAATCTATTTTGGGTGGTTTTGTATTGAGAATGGATGATTTACAAGTTGATGAATCTGTTCGCACAAAACTGCAGACAATAAAGAAAAATTTTACAGAACAAGTTATAAATCACTAAGTATTATCATATATGCTAGACGTTAGACCAGATGAGGTATCTGCAGTATTAAGACAGCAGTTATCCAATTCCTTGACAGAAGCTCAATTAGAAGAAGTTGGTACAGTTCTTCAAGTGGGTGATGGTGTTGCTCGTATTTACGGCCTTACAAAGGCTCAAGCTGGGGAATTATTAGAATTCGAAGGTGGCTTAAAAGGAATGGTATTGAATCTTGAAGAAGATAATGTTGGTGCCGTTTTATTAGGTGAATACAGTGCTATCAAAGAAGGTTCTACAGTTAAAAGAACGAAACAAATTGCATTCGTAAATGTAGGCGAAGGCATGTTGGGTCGTGTAGTAAATACACTTGGAAATCCAATCGATGGTAAAGGTCCAATCACGGGTGAATTATATAAAATGCCATTGGAACGTAAAGCTCCAGGTGTTATTTATCGTCAGCCAGTAACAGAACCTTTACAAACAGGTATCAAAGCAATTGATGCAATGATTCCGATTGGTCGTGGTCAACGTGAGTTAATTATCGGTGACCGTCAGACTGGTAAAACAACGGTTGCATTGGATGCAATTATCAATCAAAAAGAATTTTACGATAGAGGCGAGCCTGTATTCTGTATCTATGTAGCATGTGGTCAAAAAGCATCTACCATTGCAGGTATTGTTGGTACGCTTGAAAAATATGGCGCAATGGCATATACAGTAGTAGTTGCTGCTACTGCATCTGATCCAGCTCCAATGCAATATTTTGCTCCATTTACAGGCGCTGCAGTTGGTGAATATTTCCGTGACACAGGTCGTCCTGCATTGGTTGTTTATGATGATTTATCAAAACAAGCAGTTGCATACCGTGAAGTTTCTCTTTTATTAAGAAGACCTCCAGGACGTGAAGCATATCCAGGAGATGTATTTTATCTTCACAGCCGTTTATTAGAAAGAGCTGCAAAAATCAATAAGTCGGATGCTATTGCAGCAGCGATGAATGATTTGCCAGATTCTTTAAAAGGTGTTGTAAAAGGTGGCGGTTCATTAACTGCATTGCCAATCATTGAAACACAAGCGGGTGACGTTTCTGCGTATATTCCTACAAACGTAATTTCTATTACGGATGGTCAAATATTCTTGGAAATCAATTTATTTAACTCGGGTGTTCGTCCAGCTATTAACGTAGGTATCTCGGTATCTCGTGTAGGTGGTAATGCACAGATTAAATCAATGAAAAAAGTTGCTGGTACATTGAAATTAGATCAAGCACAATTCAGAGAATTGGAAGCATTTGCTAAGTTTGGTTCTGATTTGGATGCATCTACTAAACTAACAATTGAACGTGGTAGAAGAAACCTTGAAATATTAAAACAAGCGGCTTTCTCCCCTGTAGCTGTTGAAGAACAAGTAGCGACAATTTATGTTTCTAACAACGGCTTCATGGATACAGTATTAGTTAACAAAGTGCGTGATTTTGAAAAAGAATTCTTAAGCACATTAAGAACGTCTTATAAAGACACATTGAAAGAAATCAAGTCTGGTAAAATAGACGACGCAGTTACTGAAGTATTGAAAAAAGTAGCAAAAGAAGTTGCTGTAAAATATTCTAAATAAGTTATGCCTAGCTTAAAAGAGGTACGAAATCGAATAACTTCTGTAAATTCTACACAGCAGATAACAAAGGCCATGAAAATGGTATCTGCTGCTAAATTGCGAAGAGCTCAAGATAGAGCAATGAAAATTCGTCCGTATGCTGTAAAGTTAAACGGTATTCTACAAAACATTTCTGCATCACTTGAAAATGCTTCAGAAAATGTCTATGCAGAAGAACGAGAAATAAAAAGAGCATTGGTTGTAGTTGTTACTTCAGATAGAGGTTTGGCAGGTGCGTTTAACTCAAATGTGGTTAAGAGATCCATAGCGTTTGTTGAAGAAACATATCCCGAATTATATGCAAATAAAAGTGTAGACTTTTTATGCATAGGTAAGAAGGGGGGCGAAGCAATGACCAAACGTGGCGAATCAACAAATTTGAAATATCAAGGTTTGTTTCTGAATCTTAGCTTTGAGACTGTTCGTGCTGCATCTGAATACGTAATGAACGCATTTGTTGAAGGCGCTTATGATCGAGTAGATGTTGTGTACAATGAATTCAAAAATGTGGCAACACAAATTATTCGTACAGAACAATTCTTACCTGTTAAAAGTGAGCCAACTTCTTTCATTTCAAAAGTAGAATCAGAGGTAGATTATATATTTGAACCATCTAAGGTTGAGATAGTAAAAGAATTGATTCCCAAATCATTGAAGATTCAATTCTACAAATTTGTATTGGAATCGAATGCATCTGAACATGGCGCACGTATGACAGCAATGGAAAAAGCTACAGAAAATGCAAAAGAAATGTTAAAAGCATTGAAATTAACGTATAACCGTTCTCGTCAGGCCGCGATTACAAAAGAGATATTAGAAATTGTTGGTGGTGCAGAAGCATTGAGCAACTAATTATACTTATTACAATTAAAGAGTCACGCCAAAAGCGTGACTCTTTTTTTATACACGCAAATGGGAAAGCATATTCTATATCTTCATCTTTGGTTGGCACTGATTGCATTGCTACTGACGATGGAATGTGTTGTTTACTTTTCTATTCCTATAGCCTTTTATCCATTCGCATGTTTTTCTGCAACTGCAACGCTGTTTGCCTACAATGCACATACGCTGTTGTCCATAAATTCGAATAAGAAAACAACCGAATTGACAAGTTGGGCAAAGAAACACTACTATCATGTTGTATTTTTCACTCTAGTTGGATTCCTCGGATGTGTTTTTTTTAGTGTTTATTATTTTTCGCTGCTTCAGTGGGAAGTATTAATGGCAGCTGGTGTAATCTGGATATTGTATGAAAGTGTGATTGCATTCGTAAATAAGCGAGGTCTTATTATTACCAATAACTATTCGTTACTTAAAAGCCTTGTACTTGCATTTGTATGGACGGTTATAACCGTAATACTTCCACTTACCAAGTCAACGTTGACGTTTGAAGGCAATGCAGCGTTATTTGTGTTGATTCGGTTTTGCTTATTTGCATTGATATCTCAATTGTTTGAGTATAGAGATTTATATACAGAAAAATTAAACACAGGGTCACTCAACTTGGTTGGCAAAACAATCGGCTATACAAACCTGACTTTATTATGTAATTTTTTTGTTTTAATTATTGGCATACAATTAATCTATATTGAAATCAATTTTGCATTTAAGCTAGCTACCTCCCTACAATTGATTGCCATTATATTTTTCATTCGAATTAAAAATATTGTAACCATTACTCCAAGCATGTTGTTATGGGATGGTATACTTATTGTTACGCCTTTGTGTAGTATACCTTTTTATTATTTATGAAACTCCATCCAAATATCATTGCATCGGTTATAGATTCGTTGAAAAAGATTTTCGTCGAGGGCAAGCATGCGGATGATGTTGTTCGAAATGTGTTGCAAAGCAATCCAAAATGGGGATCTAGGGACAGACGATTTATTGCAAGCTCAATATACAGCATTGTGCGTTGGTGGAAGAAATATCTTTTTATTGCTAACGTAACCGAACAAGATACAACTTGTTTTGAGCACGTGCTTTCAATTTATTTACTCGAAACTTATGGAGAGGATTTAAAGACACCTTTACCAACGCCTATAGATGATGTTCAATATAAAGTACGCGTTGCTGAGGCAGCGGTGATTCGGACTGTTGAGAACGCTATACCAGATTGGATGGATACGCTAGCAGTGACTGAATTGGGGGAAGACGTTTGGGAGAAAGAAATAACTTTTTTAAATAAAGAAGCAGACGTTTTTATTCGAGCAAATACATTAAAAATCAGCTCGAATAAATTAATTGAGGTTTTAGAAAAAGAAGATGTAGCTGTAAAGCCGTTCGGCGATTTTTCAGAAACACTCAAACTAGATGCACGCAAACCATTACAACGTTTGGTATCTTTTTTAAATGGCATGTATGAAGTACAAGATGTGGGCTCTCAAGAAATTGCTCATTATTTAAATCCAAGACCCAATGCAAAAGTAATCGATGCTTGTGCTGGAGCAGGTGGTAAGACATTGCATATAGCTGCGCTCATGAAAAACAAAGGCCAAATTATTTCAATGGATATTGAAGGCTTTAAATTGAAAGAATTAGAGCGTAGAGCAGTACGTGCAGGAATTGACATTATTAAAACGAAATCCATTGTAAGCAACACCATAGCATCCTTGAAAAATTCAGCAGATTATGTACTGTTAGATGTGCCCTGCAGTGGAATTGGTGTACTGCGTAGAAATCCCGATGATAAATGGAAATTATCTAAAAATCGAGTTGAAGCGCTTATAAAAATACAACAAGAAATTCTTCAAGAGTATTCTATGATGGTTAAATCTGGAGGTGTACTGGTGTATGCAACGTGCAGTATTTTACCTTCAGAAAATGATAAGCAAATAGACGCCTTTTTAGCCCTGAATGGTCAATTCGAATTGGAAAAGAAACAAACGATTTATCCATCACAAGGCGGGGATGGGTATTTTATGGCTCGAATGACAAAAAAGCTTAGTAGAAATGCTTACTAAACACTTCGTTAATCGTATTTATTAATAGTTGTTGTGTTATTTATTGTACTGATAATTGCTAACGACCTTATTTTAAATACTATATAGTATGGTGAACAAATACATATACGTCGTTTTTTTTATTCTTTTTTATTCGATTTCAAGCAATGCACAAATCGTCAATACCCTCAAGTCTTCTGAGGATTCTGTATTGGTAAATTTTATCATTACGGATTTGGATAGTGTACCCATTGAAAATGCGCGTCTTGTAATTACTGCAACAGACAAATCCTTAGTAAAAGAAGGCATGAGTGATGTTTCAGGAAAATATTATATGTTGTTGCCAGAAGGAAAGTCATACAATATGGTCGTCTATAAATTTAGGACAGATTTTCCAATAGTTGAACTCTTGACATTGACCATTGAGAAAGGTCGGTATTCTTTTGATCAAGAAATACGCATAAAACTCATTCGAGATTATGCTCGAATGTTTACCTTAGACAATGTCTATTTTGATGTGAATAAATGGGATATCAAGCCTGAATGCACCTATGCGATTGATAATTTATACAACACATTGATGATGAATTCCAATATGAAAATTGAAATTGCAGGCCATACAGATAGCGATGGCGATGCGAAGGATAATTTAATATTGTCACAACACCGATCTGAGTCTGTAATGAATTATCTGATAAAAATGGGCCTTGATCCAAAGCGTGTGCAAGCTAAAGGTTATGGCGAGTATAAGCCTATTGCGCCTAACGATAGTGCGCCGAACAAAGCTATGAATAGAAGAACAGAGATACGTGTGTTGGATGAATGATTTCACGAGACGTTTTACTAAAAAACGTTCAATTTAAGTTTAAATAGATTTTTATATCCAATCTTTAAAAGGCTTTTCAATCAAAGCAGAATTAAAATATCTAAAGTCAGACGTTACTTCCTCAACCACCCAATCCGGTTTCTTAAAGGATTGTTCTGCGCTTTCTAATTCAATTTCTGCGACAATCAAGCCTGCATTATCACCTTCAAACACGTCTACCTCCCAAAGATTCCCTTCGAATCGTATTTCGTATCTATTTTTTTCAATTGTTTTTTCTGTAAAAGTAGATAATAATTCAAGCGCTTCCTGTTTCGGTATTTCGTATTCAAATTCGCTACGTGACAAGCCGTCTGCAGTGCTTTTACCTTTAATTGTTATAAATCCTTTGAAGTTTGTGGCGCGCACACGAATGGTCTTGCCTGGTTCGCTGTGCAGGTATCCTTGGATGAAATAATTAGGAAGTGGTTTTTTTAACGTATTCCATTGTGAATGATCAACTAGGAATTTGCGTTCAATTTCGAGAGCCATAAGAAAGTATGAAGTACTAAGTACAAAGTATTAAGTATAAAAAAAACAGTTATTTCAGAATTTTTTTAATTCCAAATTAACTGTTTTTGTTTTTTTTAGAACAAGAGTATTAAGAAGTCACTTTAAGCTTTAGGCTTTAAGCCTACTATAACAGTTTTTTAATGATATCATCGGTTGTTATTCCTTCCGCTTCTGCTTTGAAATTGCGTACAATTCTATGACGAAGCACTGGTAATGCTACTGCTTGTACGTCTTCTATATCTGGCGAATATTTTCCATTCAAAAGCGCTGCACATTTAGCTGCTATAATTAAATTCTGAGATGCTCTTGGTCCTGCACCCCAATCCAAGTACTTCTTCGTCCATTCATGTGCGTCAGCGCCGTCTTTACGTGTTTTATGAACAAGCTTCACTGCATATTCAATTACATTGTCAGGCACAGGTACTCGACGAACAAGTTGTTGGTATTGAAGAATTTTCTCTGCGTCTATTATGGACTCTAATGTTTTTGTAACGCCAGAGGTTGTGTTTTTTACAATTTCAACTTCTGATGCATAATCTGGATAATCTAAAATAAGATTAAACATAAAACGATCAAGTTGCGCTTCAGGAAGAGGGTAGGTGCCTTCTTGTTCAATCGGATTTTGAGTAGCCAAAACAAAGAAGGGTTTTTGTAGGGGATACGTGTGGCCGGCAACGGTAACAGAATACTCTTGCATTGCTTCTAATAAAGCCGCTTGGGTTTTAGGCGGCGTTCTATTGATCTCATCTGCCAATACAATGTTCGCAAAGATGGCGCCTTTATTGAATACGAAGTTTCTGTTGTTATCTAGTGTTTCAGACCCAAGTATATCACTTGGCATTAGATCTGGTGTAAATTGAATACGCTTGTAACTCAGTTTCAACGTAGTTGCAATAGTATTGATTAAAAGTGTTTTTGCTAAGCCAGGTACGCCTACAAGTAGGCAATGGCCTTGGCAAAATATAGCAGTTAAGGCTTGGCGAACAGTTTCATCTTGCCCAATTATTACTTTTTTAATTTCTGAAAAAAGTTTGTGATAAGCCGCATGCATTTCATTGGCTAATTCAACATCGTTTTGGTTTGTTGCCATGTTATTGCGTAATCATTAGTTCACATTGCTGATATTCATCGTCGATATCAATAAAGACCTTTGCTTTGGTTTTATCGAACCATTCGTTCACTGCGTTGTTTCTTTTTTCTTCTAAGGCAGCAGAATAAATTTTTTGATAATCATCTTTTAAGTTGGCTTGGTGAGCCGGCACTTTCTTTTGGTAATAGATAATCCGTACTGCTTCTGTACCATCTTCCATTGTAAATTTTGTCGGCATTGAAATTTCGCCCACTTTCATGGTGTCAATTACAAAAAATATTGCCGGTTGTAAATCTTCTTGTGCGATGCGCGTGCTTCCGGTTTGAGGATCTGTAAACATACCTCCATTAAATGCTGTTTGTTTATCAGAAGAATATAGTTTTGCAGCTTTAGCAAAGGAAATGCTATCAATAATTATTTTATGTCGGAGTGAATCTAGAAATTCTGCAGGGTATACTAAATCTTTTGAACTCGATTCTGCTTTAATTAAAATGTGCCGCGTATTATATTCAACGCCTCTGCGTTCAATCAATTGAATGATGTGAAATCCAAATTGAGATTCAATAACAGGAGAAGTTTGGCCGATTTGCAGTCTACTTGCAGCAGCTTCGTATTCAGGAACGAGCTCACCTTTTTTAAAGAATCCAATTTCTCCGCAATTTTTTGCAGATACCACATCTTGAGAAAATTGTTTTGCCAAACGACAGAAGTCTTCACCATTTGCAATACGTGCACGAATCTCTTCTAATTTTTGTTTGAATTTTAACTGATCATTTCTGTTGATTTCTGGCAAGCGCACAATTTGCCCAATTTCAACCTCAGAAGAAAAATAGGGAAGAGAATCTGCTGGCAATTTTTTGTAAAATTTCTTTACATCGCTAGGGGTAATTTTAACGCCAGCTGTAATGGTGCTTTGCATTTTTTCTGTCACCATTTGATCTCTAATCTGAGGATACAATTCCTCCTTTAGTTGATCTATTGTTTTGTTATAGTAGCTTTCTAATTTAGCAACTGTGCCAAATTGTTGAATGAAGTAATCCATTCTGCGGTCAATTTGCTCGTATATAATATCTTTTTCTACTGTTACAGAATCCATAACTGCTCTTGCAAGCATCATTTTATTTATAACGAGTGTTTCAAGGACACGGCATTTAACGTCATCTGGAGTTTGCATCATCTGCGCTTCTGGACTACGCATAAATTGCAAATATGAAATCTCAACTTCAGATTTAAGTACAATTTGATTGTCAACTTTTGCAACTATTTTATCAATGACCTGTTGGGCGTTGACACTATAGAATTGAGTAATAAATACTACAAAAAGGGTAATGATTCTTAAAAGCATGAATTATTGGCGCTAAATCGGTACTGTAAATATATTTATAAACGATGGCTTGTCCTAATACTGTATAATGAAACAAGATGAATCCGTATAAATACGAGCTTAAATTGGTTAAATAAATAAAAAAGGGCCTAAGCCCTTTTTTATTTATTTAACCAATTTTTGAAGTTCTGTTTGATTTATCTCTACGGGGTATTTGAGTTTTAATTCTTTTATCCATTCAGATTCTAAATATCCTTGATAGTCTGATATTACCAATCCTCTAGACTCTTCAAATGTTTTATTTCTAGGTTGTTCAATGCGGTCAATAACAATTAAGTAATTTCTATTATTGTGCACGAACGTGCAATTACCTTCCATCCAAGAACACTTGTTAATCAATTCGTTTTCGTTTTTTCCAAACATGCCTTCTGTTACTTGCAATGTTAATGGCGTTTTAGAATTGTATTTCGTTTCTAAGTATTTTTTTGAAGTAGTAAACAATTGCAAGTTTGCAAAGCGATCTGCTTGACGTTGAGCTTCTGTTTTACGTGCTGGTGGGTTAGCTGCATACGTAAACACTATTTTCTCTTCAGAAACACCTGCATTGCGAATGAACGCTACTATTGAATCTTTTCTATGCGCCAATATGGAAGCGTTCTCACTTTGATCTTTACTAAGATTAATGGTTAGGCTATATTGTTTGTCTTTTCTAAGTAATGCGATAGCTTTGTTTAATTGAGCTTTGCCAGCTGTATTGATAGCAGCAACATTTTTATTGAAGCTAATATTATCAAACAATTGCTCTTTAACGAGGTAGTTTGCTGATTTAGAATCAACCGCAACTTTGTCTAATGTAGCTTGGTCGATTGCACTAAAGATATATGCATGCGCTCTTTCTCCCCACGTATATTTTGAATTGTTTGCGTTGAAATATTTTCGCAAACCAGCAGTGTCTGTAGAGGCTTTATTCCAAACCCTCTCTTCCATTAATTGGAATAACAATATCCCATCGTGATATTCTTTAGAAAGCATTTTGTAGTCTACATATTTTTCAGGCAAATGGGCTTCTTCATATTCTATAAGACTTGCATTTACGAAATTTGTATACAATATATTTCTCATGTACGTAGAAGGAGACGTATTTTTAACTGCATGTTGATTTTCAAAAACGTACGCAAAAAAGTCCTCCGCAGTGTATTTATCCTTATTAATGGTAAATACCGTTATATTATTTTTATCACTTTGTTGAAACGACCAGTTGCCAATAAGAAGACTGCTGTCTGCTTTGCTTATTGCATAATCAATACCTTTCGAGTTTTCAGTGAAACTGTTTTCTTTTTTTAGTCGAGCAATAAGCATTTTTTTATTCAAGTCTGAACGAGAATCTTTTGTTACTTTCGCACGAATGCTTGGCTCTAACTCTACAAATGTCCCTAGAGGTTTGCGTTCAATCAATTTTATAATATGCCAGCCATACGGTGTTAATATTGGTTTTGAATATTGACCAGGAGTGTTTAATGTATAGGCAGCATTTTCAAAAGAAGGGATCATTTTACCTGTAGAAAACCATTGTAGTTCACCTCCGTTTGCTTTTGAGTTGGCATCATCCGAAAACTCACTGCACAATACGTTCCAGTCGGCACCTGATTGTAATTCTTTATAGATCTCTTCGATTTTATCCTTTGCTGCAATCGAGTCTGCTTTGCTCATGCCTTCGCTATATCGAGCCATTATGTGCGCAACATGAATCTGTCCTTGTGAAGGTCTTCTGTCAACAACTTGTACTAAATGATAACCAAACTTAGTGCGAACAGGTTTGGAAACGGAACCTACTTTAGTAGCGTATGCGGCCTCTTCAAATTCATACACCATTGAAAGCGCTGTAAAGTATCCTAAATCTCCTTTATTGTTTTTTGCAGAAGGGTCTTCAGAGTATTCAGCAGCCAATTTACCAAAATCTTCTCCTTTCGTGAATTTATCTCTAATTGCAGTGATTTTGTTAAAGGCGATGAGCGTGTCTTTAGGGTCGGCATCAGGACTACATAAAATCAAGATATGGCTTGCTCTTATTTCTTCTTTCATGCGATCGTATGCCTGCTTTACGAGCATTTCAGTAACACCTTTCTCTGTTAGGTATGGCTGAGCCAATTGTTTTTGGTAGCCAGCTAGTTCTTGCTTAAATGCTTCTGTAGTATCTAAGCCAAGCGATTCTGCTTCAATTACTCTAAGTTTAAATTTAGTATACAGATTTAGATATTCGTCTAAACTTGCTTTTGTGTATGCATCTGCACTTTTGCCGTTATTTTTATCATAGACATAGGCGAAGTCTTTTGTGGAAATAGATTCGCTACCTATTTTAAGAATCGTAGGCTCGGATTCTGATGTAGTTGTTTTGGAAGAAGATGTTGCTGTTTTTTCTGTAGCACAGCTATAGATTAGGACGCTAGAAAATGTAGCAGCGACAATCCAAATAGGTAATCTCATAAATCAGATTAGATAAAATAAATGTATACTCTGTATAACGTTTTAATAGTAGTTATGGTATAACTGACGTTAATTCAAATACAAATTAGGAGTTTTTTGTTAAGTAAAAAAATGCTTATGCAAACTTAAGCGTTTTGCGCAATAATAAAACGGTATATGGTTCGGATCTAGATATTTCGATCGAATCCATTATTTTTTTAACCAATAAAAGACCAATACCACCTTTGCGTTTCTCAGCAATAAGTTTTCTAATATCAGGTGATTCATGCGAATTAATATCGTATAGATCACCTGTATCTCTAATTAAAAAAGTAAAATTATTGTTTTCATGTTGAATCTCAAGCTCAATATTGTTAGCGGCTTCAGATTGATTGGCAGGTGTATGTAGAATTCTATTTGCGCATACCTCATCTACTGCCAAAACCATCATGTTTATTTCAGGGGCAGGCACAGACATATTTTGGAGCGTAGTACTAACAAAATCTCGCACCAATTTTAGGTTTTCAGGATTGCGCGCTATTTTAATTTTATTGTCCAATTGCTTTTGCTTCTTCTTTTGTTTCTACAATTTTAATAAGCTCATCTAATCCTAGGATTTGGAATACATTCCGAACCTTTTCGCTTAGGTGACATAAGACAAGTGAAATGTTATTTTCTTGGAAATCTTGAATGTAAGACATAAAAACACCTAAACCAGCAGAAGAAATATATTCTAATTGCGAACAATCAACAATTAATTTTGATTCTTTGTTCGTTACGGCTTCTTCAATTGCTTGATCTAGCTGAATGCTTGAACTTGCGTCCAAATCTCCTTCTATTCCAATTATATAATATTCATTTTCCTTGAAAGTTGTTATACGCATAAACTTGAATTAGGTATGTATAATGTATTAAAAATTTTTATAATTAACTAAATTTTAAAATAAGAAGGGTACAATCATCTTCAAATTGGGTACTTCCACTAAAATGTTGCACATTTTCAATGATTGTGTCCACAAGCTGTTTGGGAGTAGAGGTTGCATTTTCAACTCCCAATTGTTTTAACCGTTCATACCCGTACTCATCTCTGGAAGCATTATGCGCCTCAACTAAACCGTCTGTATATAAAATAAGAATGTCTCCTGACTTATACGACAAATCGTATTTATGTATATGCTTTTTATAGGTACCATTTCTGCTTAAACCTAAACCTAACCCTTTACCGTCTAAGAAAGACGCACTATGATCCTTGCTATCGATAAGTATGGCTGGACAGTGACCAGCTCGCGCATATTCAATTGTTTGATTTTCGGTATTTATTACGAATAAACTCAGGGTGATAAAATTCTTTTTTTCAAGGCAGCGACCAATAGCATTATTGGCATGATTCATAAAATCGTCTACTGGCAAATCAAGTGTTACTAGACTTTGAAAGACACCTTTCATTTGAGCCATATTGAACGCAGCACTTGTACCATGACCTGAAACGTCACCAATTGCGATTGCAAATCGTGTAGGAGATAACTCATACGAATCGTAGTAATCACCACCAACTTCTTTGGCTCCTTTTGAATATACACTCAATTCAATTGAGATATTTAAAAACATGGATGTAGGCAACAAACTTCGCTGAACATCTTTTGCAATTTTCAACTCTTCTTGATACCGTTCTGTTTGAATAGCATCAGACATAAGTCTGAAGTTTTTTATGGAAATAGATGCTTGACTAACAAAAGTAAAAATGATATCAACCATTTCTTTATCAAAACCATCGTGCAGATTTTTTAACAGAACGAGGGTTCCCAGCAGTTGATTATTTGACATCAATGGGATTAATAAAAAAGATTTAAACCCAAGGTGTTTTATTTTATCTGTGTGTTGGTAAGCAACGATATCTTTTATGTATTGAGGTTCTGAAGTAATGTTGATTTGATTTTTACGCAATGCTTTTTTAATTTCAAAAACATCGTATTCATCAATCCCTTTATTTTTAAATGCTTTTAGTCCACCGTTATTATCCCTTATTTCCAACCAAGCAGCATCTGCCATAACGGTAGTCATGCTGCTTGTAACAAGCATGTCGTACATATCTTCTTCTTTTTCTCCAACTTGAAGTGATTGGTGCAATTTTTGAAAAAGCATAACTTCTCCAAATTTCTGTTCAAACACAGAAGACGTTGGTAGATTAAATAACAGTACAAGTAATGATACAATACAATTCAACAACATAAACCCGAAAATAGCTTGTATAAAAACGTTTTCAGCCAGATCTATTAATAGATTGCTTGTAATGTGATGTTCATAGATACGCTCTAAAAAAGAAAGAATGATGATTACAATAAGACTTAACAACAGGATACTTCTCCATTTTTGTTTGTAACTCAAAAACGCCACCCATTTTAAATTGAACGCAGATATCAAACCCAAGATTGTTAATGGCGATGAAAACGCTAAGAAAACAGGGTCGGATATATCAAATGAAAAGAAATTACTGATTACACTTAGCAATGTTAAGTATTCAAATATATGCCATACAATATTGGTACGATTTGATTTTTGATACAAGATCATTTTTTTCCATACATAGAAACCATTGGCAAGGAAAATAGTGATAATGCCAATATTTACGTGATAGAGAATATTGGAAACAAGCGGATCACTTAAGAAAATGGTATTCTGACTAAATAGACCAAAAGATTTAATGATTAAGGAAATAAAGACTGTAATTGCACCTGTAATAAAAACTTGCCATAATAAATCATTAAAATGGCCGGTACGCTTCGTTCCAATATCTACTTTAAAACCTAGAAATGTAAATAAGAAAAATGTACTTAAAAGGATATTCAATATAATATCCGAAAAAAATAATGGTATGAAGGATTGTGAGAATTCAATAACAGCAATATCGTCAGCTAGTATTAATAACCAGCTGACGATTGCTAAAAGAAAATAACTATTTCTGAGATTTTTTGAATTCACGATCTATATTTATAGCACGATTATCTACTACTGTAATTAGGTGCTTCGCGCGTAATTTGAACGTCATGTGGATGACTTTCTTTTACTCCTGCAGCCGTGATTTTTACAAATTTTGCTTTTTTCATGGCATCTATATTTTTAGCACCACAATAGCCCATGCCGGCTTTTAAACCACCTATAAGTTGATAAACAACTTCATAAGCTTTGCCTTTATAAGCGATTCTTCCAACAATACCTTCAGGTACTAATTTTTTACTATCCTCTTCCGCATCTTGAAAATAACGATCTTTAGATCCGTCTTCCATGGCTTCTAAAGAGCCCATACCTCTGTATGTTTTATATTTTCTGCCTTCGTAAATAATTACTTCGCCTGGCGCTTCTTCAGTACCTGCAACAAGCGAACCGATCATTATGGTACTGGCACCTGCAGCGATGGCTTTACATACATCTCCAGAAAAACGAATCCCACCATCTGCAATCACTGGGATTTTATATTTTTGAAGTGCTTTTGCACATTCATAAACAGCATACAATTGCGGTACGCCTACACCTGCTATAATTCGAGTGGTGCATATAGAGCCAGGACCAATGCCAACCTTAACGGCGTCTGCACCCGCTTCCGCTAATGCTTTTGCAGCGTCACCTGTTGCTACGTTTCCTGCAATCAATTGCAATGTTTTAAATTTCTTTTTAATGTTGCGAACAGCGTCAATAACATTCTTAGAATGTCCGTGCGCTGTATCAATACTTATAACGTCTACGCCAGCCTTTACAAGTGCTTCGATCCGCTCCATCACATCTGCTGTTGCGCCAACTGCAGCGCCAACACGCAAGCGACCAAACTCATCTTTACATGCCATCGGACGATCTTTCTTTTTAAGAATATCGCGATACGTAATAAGTCCTTTTAACTTCCCTTGTTTGTCAATAACAGGTAGTTTCTCAATTTTATATTTTTGAAGAATTTCTTCGGCTTTTGTCAAATCAATCCCTTCAGGCGCAGTTATTAAATTAACTGCGGTCATAATTTTAGAGATAGGCTTATTTACATTTTTTTGGAATCGCAAATCACGATTGGTTAGTATACCAACTAATTTCTTATTTTTATCTAAAACGGGTATACCTCCAATTTTAAAATCCTTCATGATTTTGAGTGCATCTTTTAGAAGCGCATCATCTTGAAGCACAATTGGGTCCATGATTAGAGCGCTTTCAGAACGCTTTACTTTTCGTACTTGCTCTGCTTGCTTTTCAATAGACATGTTTTTATGAATAAAGCCTAAGCCTCCTTCATGCGCCATAGCAATAGCCATTTCATATTCCGTAACGGTATCCATTGCTGCAGATACGAGAGGAATATTTAACTTAATAGTTTTGGTAAGATATGTAGAAGTGTCCGTATCGCGAGGGAGAACCTCAGAATAGGCTGGGATTAATAGGACGTCGTCGTAGGTTAACGCTTCGCCTGCAAATTTAGATGAATCAGATAGCATCGCAAATAATTTATATTCGGTTACTTATTTGCAGGTCAAAATTACGTAATTTTCCGCTATTTAGAAAGTATTATTTTGGATTATTTCAATCTTTTTGGTTCGAAAATTATAAATGGCTATACTTGAATATAAATAAAAGGACATTTCAATACATATATGTTATCCAAAAAAGCGAAATACGCTCTAAAAGCCTTGCTTTATTTATCTAAAAATAATTTAAAGGGAGTTACACTTATTGCTGAGATTTCCGAAAACGAAGGGATTCCTAAAAAATTTTTAGAGCAGATACTATTGGAACTCAAAAAACAGGGTATACTTCAGAGTAAAAGAGGAAAAGAAGGAGGGTATTTTCTTGGGAAAGCTCCCTCTGAAATAATTATTGGCCATGTTGTTCGAATTATTGATGGTCCTTTAGCTCCAATTCCATGTGTCAGTAAAATGGCATATAGGCGATGTGACGAGTGCGTAGATGAGAAAACCTGTGAAATACGAAATTTATTTTTGCTAGTTCGCGATGCAACCATAGAAATTTTGGATAATACAACATTAAGTCAGCTCGAACAGAAAAATATTTTGTAATAAATATTTTGACCTTAATTTTATTCTGACTTATTTTGTCTATCAAATCGGTAGAGATAGTATGAAATATAGAATTTAATCATGAAAATTCAAAATATTTAAAAAAATTAGTCTACTATATATATAGAGTTAATATTAAATGATATTAAAAATGAAACAAACAATTAATTATTATTTACAATTATCCAATAAGATTGGTTATGTAACAGGTTTAAGTAAATACATTTCTGTGATTTTATTTGTGCAAATTCAGATTAGTAGCTTTGCACAGACAGAATCATATACTATTGAGGGTAAAGTCCTAGATACAACATCAAATGAATCAATAATTGGTGCTATTGTAAATAGAGAAGATGGACTTATAGGTACTCAAACTGATGTAGATGGGAGTTTTTCATTAATTTATACTGGACCATTACCCGTTAAATTTCTAGTGAATTACATGGGTTATAAGGAACAAACATTTGTCGTAGACAAAGACAATGTGGGTGGGCTATTCACAATTAACTTAAATGCAGATACTGAAAGTGCTGTAGTTGTAATTTCTTCAAGACGGAGAGATGAAACAATGCAAGATGTTCCAATACCAGTTTCGGTTATTGGAGGAACAAAAGTTGAAGAAGCAGGTGCTTTTAATGTAAATAGAATTAAAGAATTAGTGCCTTCTGTACAATTGTATTCTTCTAATCCTAGAAATACAGGTCTCAATATTAGGGGTTTAGGATCTCCATTTGGCTTGACAAACGATGGACTTGATCCCGGTGTTGGTTATTATGTGGATGGGGTATATTATGCACGTCCCGCAGCTACAACGTTGGATTTTATTGATGTAGAGCGTATTGAAGTTTTAAGAGGTCCACAAGGAACGTTATTTGGAAAGAACACTACAGCGGGAGCATTTAATGTAATTTCTAAAGCACCTAGTTTTAAATCTGGAGGAGTTTTTGAAACAAGTTTTGGTAATTTTGGATATATACAATCAAAATTATCTGTCACTGGACCTTTGAGTAAAAAGCTTGCAGCAAGAGTGTCATTTTCGGGAACTCAACGTGATGGATTGATTTACAATCAAGCTACAGATCAAAAAGTGAATGATATTAATAATTTAGGTTTTAGAACACAACTACTTTATAATGCATCTTCGAGAGTTAAAATTACATTTATTGCAGATGCTACTCGTCAACGTCCCAATGGGTATGCCCAAGTTGCTGCTGGTGTTGTTCCTACCCAACGGTCAGATTATCGCCAATTCAATTCAATTGCAACGGATTTAAATTACAAACTCCCAACGTTGAACGCCTTTGATAGAAGGATAGATCAAAATACGAATACACGTTCAAACAATGACCTTGGAGGTGTTTCATTAAATGTAGACACTAAAATTGGAAAGGGAACTTTAACTTCAACAACTGCTTGGCGTTATTGGAATTGGGACCCATCTAACGATCGAGATTTTACAGGATTAAATGCTATATCCTTATCTCAAAATCCTTCAAAACAGCAACAACTATCACAAGAAGTTAGATATGCAGGAACTCTTTCCAATCGATTGAGTGGTGTGGTTGGTTTATTTGCAATGGGACAAACTGTTAAAACTACTGGAACAGAAGAGTCTGGCTCAGATCAATGGAGATTTTCTAGAACAAGTGCAAGTCAAACAGGTATGACATCTGCTTTATTAAACGGATATGGAGCGAATACAAATTCAACATTGAATTCATTTACGGGAGCTGTATTTGGACAGGTAGATTGGTCTATCATTCCCAATCGCTTGCATGTATTGCCTGGCTTGCGATATAATTATGATTATAAATACGCAGATTATGATAGAACAACGTTTGGCGGCTTGCAAACAACAGATCCTGCACTTCTAGCATTAAAAAAATCAGTGTATTCAAATCAATCTTTCACAACGAAAGCAACCAATAATAACTTGTCGGGAAACTTGACGGTTTCATATAGAGTTCATAACAGCATAAATACCTATGTAACCTATTCGAATGCGTACAAACCAGTAGGTGTAAATGTTGGGGGATTACCAACGGATAAAAACGGAAATGCAGACTTGAGTTTGGCTATTGTTAAACCAGAATATACGAACCAATTTGAATTCGGTGTCAAAACAACTCCAGCAAAAAACGCTGTATTGAATTTCGCCTTGTTTGATACGGAAGTGAAAAATTATCAAGCGAATGTTCAGTCACCGGAACTTGGAGTGAATAGAGGATATTTAGCAAATGCAGAAAAAGTTCGCGTACGTGGTTTTGAAGTAGATGGTAATATTAAAGTCAATAAATATTTGTCATTTAATGGAGCGCTTTCATATACTGAAGGTATATACCAGAAATTTACGAATGCTCCTTTACCATTGGAAGAGACTGGTTCTAAGGTGTCTTATAAAGATATATCAGGAAGTACTCTGCCAGGAATTTCTAAATGGGCAAGTTCAATCGGTGCAGAGATTGCATTGCCAGGTAAATTAATAACGAATGAAGGTAAATATTTCTTTGCAGTAGATAATTTTAACCGCTCAAAGTTTTCATCTAGTCCTTCTCCATCTCAATACTTAAATATCAATGGCTATTCATTATTCAATGCTCGTTTAGGATTTCGTGCAACAAAAGGTTTGACTGTTTTTGTTTGGTCAAGAAATGTATTTAATAAAAACTATTACGAACAATTATTGCCTGCAAGTGGTAATAATGGATTATACGCAGGTGTATTGGGTGATCAAAGAACGTTTGGAACAACATTTAGATATGTATTTTAACCAATCAGAACAGCTTAAAATAAATATTAAAATAGATTAGTCTCATCAATTTTAGATTATTTATTCGCTGTTAGATTTATGAAAACAATCTATTTTAATTCGAAAACATAATTAATGAAAATATAGTTTGTGATTCTTTATAAGTAGATATACATTTGTCCATTAAATCGGTAGAGATTAAACTTTACTCTCTACCGATTAATTACTTGTAATAAGTTTTGGACATGTATAAAAAAATATTGCTTTTAATGGCAATTATTGTTTCTGTAGATTCATTTGCGCAATCAAAGAATATCTATCACGATAATTTTATTTGGACGCAATATGTTATTAAGGGACAATTTGCAAAAAAATGGAGTGCATCGCTCGATATTGGCTATCGTTCACATAATTATGCGGATAAAGTTGCTCAATATTACGTTCGTCCATTTATAACCTATCAAATCTCATCCAAAGTTAATGTACTTGCAGGATATGCATATTTCGAATCAAGCCAATACTTAAATGGATATCAAAACTTTATGCGTCCAGAAAACAGGTTGGTGCAACGATTGACAGTAACACAAAATGTTGGTCGTGTAGAAATTAAACACCGATACAGAATTGAAGAGCGTTTTATTCGGAATGCTAAAAAAGATGTATTGGTTAATGGATCAGCATTTTCCGTTCGTTTAGCCTATCAAATTTATGCCGCATTGCCACTTAATAATACCAAAATAAAAGAGAAGACAGTTTTCCTTTTTGCATTTAATGAGTTGTTTGTTTCTTTCGGGAAAAATATTTTCAATAACTTTGATCAAAATAGGCTGGCAGGTGGAGTAGGTTATCAATTTACAAAAGGGTTAAGTGCGAATATGTATTATCAAAATATTTATGGACAGCAATCCTCAAGTTCAAAAATATATGCTTACAACACATTTGGTGTGACAATAAACCAAACAATAGATTTTACAAAAAAAGAAGATACTTCAGCAAAGAATTAATATGGAAGAAAATAATAAAATCAATCAGCTAGAAGACGAATTGGCAGACCCTAATTTGCAAGAAGAACTAATACAAGAAATAAATAAAGACAATGAACGAAATCCTATTTATAAATTCCTTGCACTAGGATTGGGGCTATTGCTAATAATTGCATTTGGAATAACTTGGCTATTGAATAGTGCATCTCAAGAAACCTACGAAGGCGTAACTTCTTTTTTGGGCACTATTTTCAATAAAGATTTAATTGGTTATTTGTTTGTTGGTTTACTCGCTCAAATGGTAGACGGGGCATTAGGCATGGCATACGGAGCAACTGCTACATCTTTCCTCGTTAGTATTGGTGTAACCACTATGAATGCAAGTGCAAGTATTCACATTGCAGAAGTATTTACTACAGGCGCATCTGGCTTGTCGCATTTAAAATTTGGAAATGTTAATAAGAAACTGTTCCGAAACTTATTGGTACCAGGCATTATCGGTGCAGTTCTCGGTGCTTTGGTATTGTCGTTTCTAGAAAAGGGGACTTTCTTTTCTGAAGACGATGTTAAAAAGTATATCAGACCTGTTACGATGATCTATACCATGATATTAGGGATTATCGTTTTGCGGAAAGCCTTAGCTAAAACACAACCAAAAAACAAAATTACAAAAGTTACACCACTCGCACTGTTGGGTGGATTTATGGATAGTATTGGTGGCGGTGGCTGGGGGCCAATAGTTACATCTACGTTAATCAGTAGTGGACGTGCAATAAATTACACAATTGGCTCTGTAAATCTTGCAGAATTTTTTGTAGCGCTTGCAAGTTCATTAACCTTTATTGTTTTTGCAGGCTTAGATCCAGGTTTGTGGCAAGTGATTATAGGGCTTATTATTGGGGGGGTATTTGCAGCTCCATTTGCTGCCTTGTTAGTTAATAAAGTAAAGAAAAAGCCCTTAATGATTTTTGTTGGGTGTTTTATTATTTTCTTAAGTATCAATACACTTCTAAAATTGGCATTCAGTATTGATATTTTCAAATCGTTTGCAACATTCATTATGGGTAAATAACGAATCCTTTCAGGCTGTATTTAAATTAAGAAGTACAGTCTGAAATAATTTTTTCATAAAAATTATTTAACGCTACTATATACAGATCCTTTTTATAATTAAGCGCCATTAATTTACAGTCTTTAACCGTTTTATTTATTGTTTCTGGATTCAAATAAAATGCTTCTATTTTTTGTGCTAAATCAGTTGGATTTCTTGCATTAAAATAGATCGCTTTATTATTAGTAATTTCTTTTAATGTGGGGATGTCTGAAATAAGTAAAGGCAACTCTGCCGCCATCGCTTCTGCAACGCTAATGCCAAATCCTTCAATAATTGCGCAGGATACAAATAAATCATGTTCGTTCAACAGTTCGGAGATGTCTTCTTTACTTCCCAGGAATGTAACAGGAAGGTTGTGTTTATTTACATATGCTTGTAACATGTGTATGTCGATACCATTTCCGCAAATATTGGCATGTATGGGTATGTGTTGCAAAAGCCTGAGTGCCTCTAAAAAAACAATGTGATTTTTTTCTGTTTTTAAATTACCAACAGAAATAATGTTTAGCTTTCTTTGAAAGTTAGAGAGGCGATTACTCCTTTCTTCAAAAAAAACATCTTCGATATAGTTATACATTACATCACTATTCTTGATTTTTACATCAAAATCATTTGCCGCCTGTTGTGTTTTTGAAACGTGTAAAATTTTAAAATTATTTTTTTGTGAATAACGATCCACAACCTTCATAAGTTGTTTTGAAATGCGTGCCTTAAATCTCGGATATTTAATTCTATAATATACACTATGATATGTTTGTATAACTTGTATGTTTTTTATTTTCGCAAAGCGAATATATAAACTAGAAAAATATAAATGGGTGTGTATTATGTTGGGTTTTATTGTAGCAATACACTCATTTATTTTTTTTAAAATTCTAAACGTGTCAAATGGGCCAGTAAAGTTTAAACATGTAACTTCAACAACACCTGGAACAGAATTCATTATGGGTGTTTTTGTAGGAAATAAATAAATAATATGGTGTTCAAAATTGTTCAATTCAGGAATTGAGCCAACCAGTAGAATCTCAGCACCTCCTTTGGTGAACGTATCTATTATGTGTAGAATTTTTGGCTTCAATGTGTTGTCATTTATAAATTAAAATACGTCTGGCAATAAATTAAGTTCATAACGCTTCTATTTTTTGTGCTTTGAAAAATCGATCTTTTCCAAAAGAATCTTTTATTATTACTCCATTTAAAAAGCCATATTTTTTGGCTAGTTCGAGCATTTCCAGACCTTTTTGTTCATTTATCTCAGCATAAATTATACCTGCTTCATTAAGCGATTTTTCTGCAAAACATAAAAGCGCATCATAATAAACCAATGCATTTGTGTCGGGGACAAATAGGGCTAGGTGTGGCTCAAAGTCAAGTACATTCATTCTCATAGATTCCTTTTCAGATTCTAGAACGTAGGGAGGGTTGCTAACAATTATATCAAAGGTTTCAGATGCAAGTGGGGTGGCAGATAAAAAATCGCATTCTATAAATGTTACAGATGCTAGTTGGTTTTTATTGTTGTTTCGCGCCATTTCTAAAGCAGAAATGCTAATATCTATGCCTATAACTTTTGATTGCGCGATGTGCTTTGATAATGAAATTGCAATACACCCACTACCTGTTCCGATATCTATTATTGACGGAGCAATATGCACATTCTCGTTAATAATCATTTGGACCAGCTCTTCTGTTTCTGGACGTGGAATTAGAGTGTTTGAGTTAAGGGAATAAAAGGTATCATAAAAAAAAGCTTTTCCTACTACATATTGAACAGGTGTATATTGGTTTAGCTTGTTTAATGCGGATTCAAACATTTCCTGTTGGCTTTTATCCCAAGCAATCTGTTTGTTCAACATAATATCTATTTTACGAAGTTGAAAAAGATCTTCTAACAGAATCATTATAACACTTTCTTTTTCGGGACTTTCATAAACATTTAAGTCTCTTTTAGCGTGTTCAAATAGGTATTTAGCTGATATTTCTTTTAATTGATCCAATTGTGAATAAGTTGTATGAACCTGTAAATGGGTGTAATCGTTATACTAAAGATCAAAGATACATTAATTATGGATTCTGACGAAAGATATATGAGACGGGTGTTGGACTTAGCTATGCTAGGCTCTGGAAACGTAAGTTCAAACCCAATGGTTGGTTGCGTAATTGTAAAAAATGGTCAAATTATTGGAGAGGGGTATCACGAGCGTTTCGGTCATCCCCATGCTGAAGTTGATGCTATTCAATCTGTTGTAGATAAGTCTGAATTAGAAGGTGCAACCCTCTATGTAAATTTAGAGCCATGCTCTCATTACGGGAAAACGCCACCATGCTCGAATTTAATCGTGGAGCATAAAATTGCGCGTGTTGTATTTGCCAACATCGATCCAAATCCATTAGTAGCGGGTGCTGGCTTTGAGTACTTAATGACAAATGGCATTGAAGTTATACAAGGCGTTTTAGAAGAAGAGGGGAGAGCATTGAACTGCCGTTTCTTCACTTTTATGGAAAAGAAGCGACCCTATATTATTTTAAAATGGGCCGAAACTGCAGATGGTTATCTGGCTAAAGAAAATTTTGATTCGAAATGGATTAGCAATGAAGTGTCACGCAAATTAGTTCATAAGTGGCGTTCAGAAGAAGATGTTGTATTGATTGGCACGAACACCGCCTTGTATGATAATCCAAGATTGAATGTACGCGACTGGACAGGCAGGAATCCTGTGCGCGCATTTATTGATAAGCAGTTGCAGGTACCTCTTGGTGCACACTTATTAGACGGATCTCAAGAGACTATTTGTTATAATTATGTTGAGCAAGATGTACGGAATTTAGTTGAGTACGTCAAAGTAGATCCCATGGACAATATGGTGGACGTTATTATTGAAGATATGTACGTGCGTAAACATTTATCTATACTTATTGAAGGCGGTTCAAAATTGTTACATTCATTTATTGAGAAAGGAATGTGGGATGAGATACGAATATTTAGGTCTCAAAATGAATTTGGATCTGGTATTGAATCACCCGTTATTCGCGCAAAGGCATTTAGCCATGAAATGATTCTAGACGATGAATTGATTGTTTATAAAAATAAATCAAAAGAATATGCATCTGAGCTTAACGCTTAATTTCTTAAAAAAGTTAGCAAAAAATAACAATAAGGAATGGTTTGATAAAAATCGTTCTACCTATGAAGAGGTTAAGTTAGAAGTGAAAGTATTGGTAAAAGAAGTTGTTCAAGCTATTGGGCAGTTTGATCCATCAATATCAAATCTTGAGCCGAAGGATTGCATGTTTCGGATAAACAGAGACGTGCGGTTTTCTAAAAATAAAAGTCCATATAAAACAAATATGGGTTTTATGATTGCACCAGGGGGTAAGAAGTCATTAAAGTCTTGTTATTATGTACACATCGAACCTGGTAATTGTTTCCTTGCTGGAGGGATACACATGCCTATGCCCGAACAATTAAAGTTGATACGTCAAGAAATAGATTATAATGGCGACGCTTTGAAAACCATTTTTAAAAGCAAGTCGTTTAAAAAATATTTTTTAGATTTTGATCAAGACATGAAATTGGTGCGTTTGCCTAAGGATTACGTAGAACCGCATACATATTCAGATTGGTTGAAACTTAAAAGTTATACTGTAACCATGCCATTTGAAGAAACCGTCTTAACGGATTCAAAAACAATAGAAAAAATTAGCAAACCCTTTAAAGAGATGTATGCATTGAATCAATTTTTAAATGCCGCATTAGATTAAAATACACATGAGTACTATTTCCATTATAGGCTGTGGTTGGTTGGGCTTCCCACTAGCAAAGCGACTGATCCAAGAAGGCCATTCCATAAAGGGTTCTACTACACGTTCCGAACGTTTTTTGGAATTTGAGAATGCAGGTATTAAGCCATTTTTATTGAAAGCTAAAAATGGTACATGGGAGGGCACAGATATATCAAACTTATTGCAGTGTGATATATTAATCATATCTATACCACCGGGCACGCGCAAGAACCCCGACAGTTTGCATGCTGTGGAAATCGAATCGCTCATGCTATTGATACAAAAAGAAATGTACCCCATTAAAAAAATTATTTTTACGAGTACCACATCTGTTTACAAAAGCACAAATTCTATAGTAGATGAAGATTCAGTAAAACACGAAGACGATGCTGGAAATAAAATAGTGTATCAGGCAGAACGACATATTTTATCGAGCGAAATTCCTGAGAGGCTTGTTCTACGATTGGGTGGACTTACAGGATATGAGCGCATTTTGGCGCGCTTCTTTGCAGGTAAAGAGGAATTGGCTGGTGGAAATGAACCTGTAAATCTGGTGCATAGAGATGATGTTATTTCTTCTATTGTGTTTTTGTTGAATGCTAAAAAAGTAAGCGGAACCATTAATGTATGTTCACCTATACATCCAACTAAAAGGGATTTTTATACATTTTTATGTGCAAAGTTTGAATTAATGCCTCCTCGATTTCCAGAAAAACTTGATGGCGAATGGAAGCAGATTTCATCGGACAAACTTACACAATTAGGATATAAATGGATTTTTGAAAACCCATTAGACTTTACATATTCCTCTTAATGGTGATGGTGATCGTCGTGTTTTGATAAATAGGGATTTAAAACCAAGCCCAATACAAATACAGCTACCCAAGTAGGGTATAGGTATACATAATGTTCAACAGTTTTGCCCATTACCCATAAAATACCTTGTGCGACAATGGTGAAAATAATGCCTACCAGTGCGATTACTTGAAAAGAGTTCATGTTTTTCATATACCTAAGTTAGATATAATATTTGGTTTTTTTGTTAGTTGCTCTCATAGAATGTATTTTTGTACGGATTATTAATGGAATTAATCGTTAATAATTGAATTTGAAAGAGAACTTATATGAATCCTAAGGTACAAATTGAAGATATTGTAGAGGCTGCAAAGCGCTTGAAAGGGGTTGTAACACATACACCATTAAATAAAAATGAACACCTCTCTCAAGAATTTGGGTGCAATTTGTGGTTGAAGCGCGAAGATTTACAATTAGTACGTTCATATAAACTTAGAGGCGCTTATAATTTTATGTGTAGCCAAAAAAGGGAAGATGTTGAAAAAGGTATTGTGTGCGCAAGTGCAGGTAATCATGCACAGGGCGTTGCCTATTCCTGTAAAGCTTTAAAAATAAAAGGGCATATATTTATGCCAAGCACTACCCCTAAGCAAAAAGTTTCTCAGGTTAATTTTTTCGGAAAAGAATATGTGGAAGTAGTGCTTGTGGGTGATACATTTGATGATTCCTATAAAGAAGCAATGAAGTATTGTACAGACAATGGTTTGTTGTTTGTACATCCGTTTGATGACCCCAAGATTATTGCCGGACAAGGTACTGTTGGCTTGGAAATAATGGAAGATATTTCAGTACCAATAGATTATATTTTTGTGCCAATCGGCGGCGGCGGTTTAGCTGCAGGTTTGTGTACGTATGTAAAAACGTTTAGTCCAAATACAAAAATTATTGGTGTTGAGCCATTGGGAGCACCGTCAATGAAGCGGGCTTTAGAAGCGGGCAAAGTTGTTGTGTTAGATGAAATTGACAAGTTTGTGGATGGTGCTGCAGTGAAACGTGTAGGTGAACTGAACTTTCAAATTTGTTCCGAGTATTTAGATGATGTACAACTTGTGCCAGAAGGTAAAGCGTGCAGTACGATTATAAAATTATACAATGAAGAGGCTATTGTTGCTGAGCCAGCAGGAGCATTAAGTATAAGTGTGCTGGATTATTACAAAGACGAAATCAAAGGTAAAAATGTAGTGTGCATTGTAAGCGGAAGTAATAATGATATTGATCGCATGCAAGAAATTAAGGAGCGATCGTTGTTATACGAAGGGTTGAAACATTATTTTATCATTCGCTTTAAACAACGCTCTGGTGCCTTACGCGAATTTTTGGATGAAGTACTGGGGCCTAATGATGATATAACGTATTTCGAATATACAAAAAAGACGAATAGAGAAAATGGTCCCGCAATGGTTGGCGTTGAAGTAAAATCGAAAGAAGACTTTAATCTATTGATTGAACGGATGGAATACAAAAATGTAGATTACACCTTGGTGAATTCAGATTCAAACTTATTTAGTTTTCTAATTATGTAATTTGGATAGATAGGGTTGTAATATAAGTTATAACCCTATCTACTCGAAATCAAAATATTCTTCTTCTTGTGTTTTTCTTAATTGTTCTTCTTCAAAATCCTTCTTCTTAAAGAGTGATTTTAATTCATTTTTTTCTTTTTGAAGATCAGATTTAATTTTTTCTGCAACTTTTTTCTTGTCGTATGTAATTTTAAAGTCGCTTGTTGTCCCCTGCACAATTAGAAATAATTTCATCTCTCCTTTAGGATCTTGACGTAAGGCCCCAAATGCTGCGTCTGAATCTATTTTATTTTTCTTCAAATTTGCAATCGGATAAGCAACATGGTATAAAATTTTCCCGTCAAAGCTATGCGTTCCCGAGAAGCTAATTTTGCCAGCTGTTGAGTTTATTGTCATGTCTGGAATTTGAATCACTTCATTGTAAATAGAGAAATGATTATTTATTTCAGAAAATTTAATATTATCCAAATCGTCAGTTTCTAAAAAACGAGAAATGCGTTTCATAGTTTCGAAGTTATTCAATTCTCCATTCACAATACTAACATCGGCATCGCATACTATGGAGCTTGGAAGAATGTTTAAGTGATTATCTAATTGCAATATTAAGCTTAGGTCCGTTGATATTTTCCCTTTTAGATTCTTGTTTGTTATGTAGGTTTGTGAAAAGTTTTCGAACACATAAAATACACTGTCAATGTCCATTGATTTTATTTTTGAATCTGTATTTATTTCTATTGACTTCTCGTTTAGTATTTTTAAACTCGTCCTACCCGTACATGTTCCATTGCAAAAATTTAAATTTGTATTTGTAAAATTCAAATACGGATATACCCAATCGATTTTGGTAGAAATATTCCGTGCATGTAAGCGTTGGTAATTCATGCTTGCCGCTTTTAGATTTAAGTCTAATTTATAATCTTTTAGTGCTGGCATGATGAAATCTTGATTAGAAGATTTTTTTGTGCGCGTATCAGACATTAGGATATCTTCCAAGAAAATGTTGCCCATTGCTAAATCTGCTTGTACATAAACGGATTGATTGGGGAGGATTAATTTCCCTATCAAATTTCTAAATATACCTGTAAGCACTACATCATTTTTGCCTACCTTAAGATGCATGTTATCTATGGATATATCATTTTTTGTAAAGATGCAATATGCTTCGTCGATTGAAATAATGTGAGGGTATGATTTGATTTTTGTGATGACGTTGCGAAAAGATAAGTCTCCAGTGGTTTGAATATGTTCGTATCCTTTTTTTGATTTTAAATCTTCTGTTCTTCCTTTAAACTCTACATCAAAACCTATTTCACCTGAGGCCTGCTCAAAAATATGATTGGGAATTACTTTTAAAATTTTATCAAGTACTAAACTCCCTTTTAGGTGCAAGTCTACATAAGGAGAGCTGAAATCTGTAATGGAGCAGAATCCTTCAATGTTTTTTCCGTCTATTTCTAATTTTATATTCGACAGTTTTACACTCGATGTTGATAAGTCACGTTTGGACCCATTTGTATACGTCCCAACTAAAAAAGCATTCTTAATCTGCTGTTTGTATTTGGGGTGAAAAAAAGAAGCATTTTCAAACCCAAAATTCACCAATATGGCTGGGCTTTCTGTGTCATAGGTGCTGCCTTTAATGGTGCCATTAAAATGGATATTTCCACTGCTTTGGTACTCTTGTATGACTTTAGAATATGCACTGGGTAGAATGGATGTAAATGTGCTTAAATTGCTTTTCTCAGCTTTGAATGAAAAATCTATATATGACTTATTCAAGTCATAGAAGCCGTTTAATAAATAATTAGACTCATTTATTTTTACAGAAGAAGGTTTGATGGTTAGTATTTCGGCGTCTGTTTGATACGTGATGGTTGATTTAATTAAGACATCTTTATTTGGCAAGAAAGAATTTTCATTTATTAATATTTCATCCGTCAATATATTGCTTTCAAGTTCAATGGAAAGTAAATTGTTTGCCATTGAAAGAGATGCGTCCGTTTGGTTAAAATAACCTCCATAAAAGTGATTGGTTAATTTATAATCGTAAATGAATTCTATTTTTTTAAATTGAATGTATGATATAGCAAAATCTGTTTGCTCTTTGTTCGCAGTAGTATCTTTTTTGAAAATCATAAAATTATGACTTCCATCAAAATCCGTTCTTAAATGGATAAAGCCATTTTCTAGATATAATTTATCTATTTGATAATCGCCTTTCCACATTTCGAATAAATCGAACGTTATAAGTACGCGCTCTAGTGAAGCAAAAACAGTTGGTTTTATGCTGTTGGGTTCGTAGATTTTTACTTCCTGAAACCCAACGGATAGCTCTGGAAACTTTTCAAATAAGCTTATATCGATTTTTTTAGAAATGTCGACTTTGGTAATAAGATGTTTGTTTATTTGCATGGATGCCATGTAAATAAGGTCATCTTTATAGAAAAAGAGTATAGCCGAAGCCAAACCAAAAAGCGCAAGTAAAGATAAAGCGCTATAAATAAGTACTTTTTTGAATATTTTCAGAGTGGTATTAGGGCTTAAATATTTGTATGTGAAGCACGTAAATTCTATTGATAAATGCAACGTAGAAATTTTACGAATATTTTATGAAAATGTTTTGCAATTAAAATAAAAACTCGTATGTTTGTGCTCCCAAACAACAAGAGATTGTTGGAGCGGAAAAGGGAGATTAGCTCAGCTGGTTCAGAGCACCTGCCTTACAAGCAGGGGGTCACTGGTTCGAACCCAGTATCTCCCACCAATGGAAAGCCTTACAGAAATGTAAGGCTTTTTTTATTAATAAGGTTTTATATTGCATTGAGATTCGGTTTTATATTTTTATTATTTAACATGTTTCTTTTTTATATTCATCAAAACGAGATGCTTATTATACAGGACATATAGCGGATCAATTATTTAAGAGCATCTTCGCAAACATAATTCAAATCATAAGGTCTTTTTAGGTGGGATAGGAGATTAGGTCATCTGTTATACTCTAATTTTTTACAACGAAAAAATTGGAGTATAAGTGAGAACGGGAAGTAAAAGCATGGAAAAGCAGGATACGAATTATTAAACGGATTGAAAGGATTGATTCTTTAAAGTGGTTGCGTGTATTCTGTATTTCAAACGGGAGTGTCACCGGTTCGAACCCTGTATCTCCCACAAATCAAAAACCTTACAGAAATGCAAGGCTTTTGATTATAAGGTTTTCTTACTCTTCAAAATTCACGACAATTGCATATTTTGACCTTCGACATGTCGAAGGTTGTAATAATAAACAGATTAAGAATGATCTATTTATTTTGTTTGAAAAGAAAAATAGTACGGAATGGTAAATTTTGCAGGTGATTGACCTAAAAGAAACAATTATGACGAATGAATATAGAGCTGAAATTTAATTGGATTTGGTGTAAAAAAGGTCAAAGATCTTGAAAATATGTTCCCTAATAATAGGCTGCAAGAAAACATAAAAGGTCACTTTTGCAAATTACAGAAGTGACCTTTTTGTCGTTACAAAATAAATGATCAATTAATGTGCGCTTGAGGTGTCAACATGTGAATTGCCTTTGTTGTTGCGCAGTAAAATTAAAACAAAGGGAACGCAAATTAGAAACATCAAACCTAAGTAAAGAAAGGCATCCATATACGAAAGTATAACTGCTTGTTTGGAAATTCCCATATCAAGTAGCTTATAACTTTTTGCTAATGCAATTTCTGGAGAAAATCCTTGGCCGATAAAAGCATGTTGCATTTGGTTGATTCGTTCCATGGATGTGCCATCTGTTGCGGTAAGGTGAGATGCAATATCTGAACGGTGTAATGCGGTTTTTCTGGTGATAAGAGTGTTGATAATGGCAATACCAAAGGAGCCACCTAATTGTCTCATAAGTCCCGTAAATGCCGCGCCCTGACCAATCTCTTGTCCTTGTAGTTTGGATAAGGCCAGATTTGTAATTGGAATAAATAGCAAGGCCAATCCAACACCTCGCACAATTAACATCCAAAAGAAATCGGTATTCGCAGTATCGGGAGATATAATTCTATATCCCCAAAAACTAAATATAAAAAACAAGAACATACCCAGTGCAACTAAATATTGAGGCGCCGTTCCCTTTTTTAACAAAGCCCCCATTACAGGCATCATAAGTCCTGTTGCGATAGATGCCGGCAACATTAGCATGCCTGCTTGTAAGGCAGTCCATCCTAATATAGACTGAGTATATAACGGAACAATGAAGGTGGAACCATATAGTCCAAAGCCCAATACAAAAGACAATATAGTTCCAATTTTTAAATTGAAGTCTTTTAATACTTTAAAAGATACGATCGGATTTTTATAGACACTTTCTCTCCATATAAAAAAGAAGAACCCAAACACAGCCAACACCGAACATATTAAAATGCTGTTGCTGCTAAACCAATCTTCTTCTTGACCTTTTTCAAGCACATATTGTAAGGAGCCAATACCGACGGATAAAAGAATGATGCCCCACCAATCTACGTTTCGTATGGGCGTTTTTTCAGCATACTTAGGGCTACGCACAAACTGTAAGGTTAAGATAGTAGCAACAATACCAATTGGAATATTGATATAGAAAATATACGGCCATGAATAATTGTCTACAAGGTATCCTCCGAGTGGAGGGCCTAGGGTTGGACCAACAATAATACCTAAACCATAAATGGCTTGAGCCATACCTCTATCTGCGGCAGGAAAGCTTTCAGTTATGATGGTTTGAGATGTTACCAATAGTGCTCCACCACCAATACCTTGTAATAAACGAAACAATATCAATTCATTAATTGATGTCGCATTGCCACATAAAAATGAGCAAACTGTAAATAAAATAATGGATGCTGCAAAGTAATTTCTTCTCCCAAATTGAGCCGAGAGCCAACTTGTCATAGGCATTACAATAACATTTCCGATGGCGTAGGCAGTTATTACCCAGCTGACTTCAGCAATAGTGCAGCCTAAGTTACCACCCATTTCATTGATGGCAACATTGACGATTGTTGTATCAATAACTTCAAGCAGTGCACACAATATAGCAGTTAACGTAATAATTATTCTACGTGGACCATACTCAACTAAGGATTCTAGTTCTAAAGGCATGACGATTTATTTAATGTTTTAAATCTTTCTTAAAAGAACTTATTGAGGTAATTTATTTAAAATGTACTTCTGCAATAACATTCATACCTGGGCGTAATTGGTTCACTAATGGGTCGTTTTTGTCTGTAAACTCAATTCGAATAGGAATGCGTTGTACAACTTTAACAAAATTGCCACTTGCATTATCAGGAGGGAGCAATGCAAAACGAGAACCAGTAGCGGGAGAGAAGGATGCTACCTTTGCGTGAAATTCATGATGTGGAAAAGCATCTACTTCAATTGTAGCAGATTGTCCAATCTTCATTTTTTCCAACTGGGTTTCTTTAAAGTTTGCTGTAATCCATGTGTCATTATTTAATACGATTGTACAGATTTGTTGTCCTGCTTGAACCAATTGTCCTGGCTCTAAATTTACAGAAGAAATTTGACCGGATGCTTGAGCAATAATAAATGTATAGGATAAGTTTAATAGAGCACTTTGCAAATCTGCTTCACGTTGTTTAATAACAGAAGACGCTACTTTGACTTGTTGTCCTGTTGCGGAAGATTGAGAAAAAACTGCTTCTGATTGACTTTCTGCAGATTTTTTTTGATCTACCAAAACCTTTAATTGAAGTTCTGCAGATTGTTTTTCTGCTAAAGCTTGTTCGTATTGTTGCTCTGTGATGGAATGGTCTTTTGCTAAGTCATCGTAGCGGGCATAATCTTTTTGGGCTCTCCATAAACGAACTTTTGCTGCTTCGATATTTGATTCTGCTGTTGTGATATTTGATTTAGAAAAAGTACTGTTTGCAATTGCTGCAGATGTATTTGCCGTTGCAACCGTTAGTGTACTTTTTGCATTTTCTAATGCTGCTTGTGCTTGCATTACTTTAATTTCCATTTCTCTATTATCTAGAATTAATAAAGTATCTCCTTTTTTTACATATTGATTATCTTTGATTCGGACTTCAGATACATATCCTGCTATTCTAGGGATAACAGGGCTTATATTTCCATTGATTTGCGCATCTTCTGTTTCTTCGTTGTTTAGTGCGTGCATATATTTTGATATACCATAATAACCGCCAACAGCAACTAAAATAATTAGTAATGTAGTAAATATTTTATTTTTCTTTTTATTTTCAGGTTGTGCAGTTGTGTCCATTGGTGCAGGCTTTTGTTGTGTAGTATTATTTTGACTTAGTTCAGTAGTGTTTGCCATAATAAATTATACGCTATAGTGTTTTTTAAATAAATTAGTTAGAAGTGGTAGCAGTATCAGATAAGGTTCCCGTTAGTTGCTTTAATTTGTTATAAGCGACTGTTGCATCTGCTTTTGAATTTGTATAGTTTAATTCTGCTTGTAAATGTTGTACATCGGCATCTAATAGCTCTGTAGTTGTAACCAAATTATTCCGGTATTTGTTTTTAGTGATTTTATTATTTTCATCTGCTAATTCTAAGGCCTTGGCATACACATTGATTTTTTCTTTGCTTACAATGTATCTTTCGAATGCTTGAGTGATTTCCAGTTTGATTTGATCATTAAGAATACTCTCTCTTAATTTAATATCTGTCAGCGCTATTTTTGCGGAATTTACTTTTGCTCCAGTTTTCCAAATAGAGGAAATGTTATAGCTCAATCCAATTCCACCATTCCATGCGTTTGTGATGGTTATAAAACTTGGTACATAGGCTGCAAAATAGCCGCCAGTAAGTTTTAACGAAGGATAGTAATCGGCTTTAGCCATTCGGATACCTGCAAGCGCAGACTTTTCTCTGTATTGAAGTGCTGCAATCTCGTTTCTACTAGTGAATGCTTGTTGTTCGTACGTTTCATACGTGCGGTTGTCTTCAGTTAAGCTAAAGGAGTTGCTGTCGATTTCTATCCGAGTATTTTCCTCCAATCCTAACATTAAATTCATGTTTAGATTTGCTAACTTCCAATTACTTTCCGCATCCAGTAGCGCAAGTTCAATATTGGATTCTTGTAATTGTATGCGTAATAAATCATTTCGCGCTACAATGCCTTTTGATTCTAAGTTTTGAAAATCAATTGTACGTAGTGCCGCTTGTTTTAAATTCTCTTTAATAACAGTGACATTCGATTTGGCTTTATATAGATTGCTATACGCTTCAATTGTGTTTTGTATGATTGCATCTTTATCTACTTCTACATCTAGCTTTACTGCCTGCTCAAGATATTTTGCAGATTCAATTCCGTTTTTTATTTTGAATCCGCTAAAAAGAGGTAGTGATGCCGTTGCCATCGTGAAGCCCGCCTGGTGAATATTGGGGGGTGTGGTATTTTCAACCAGTGGTCCTGAAAGTTTTGGTTTTGTGATGAGTAAGTATGATCCTGAAATACCCGCATCAGGTAAGCGATTGTTTGTAGCTTCTTTTACAGAAGTTTTTGCACTTTCCATTTTCGAAAGTGTCAATTTTAATTGTTTGTTATTTTGAATGCATAAATTAATAGCATCCTGTAACGATAAGAATTTATTTTCCTGCGCAATGGAAATGTTGGATTGTGAAATTATAACTATAAGCGCTATCCGTATGATGGTTTTTTTAAGCGATAGATTCATCTTTATTTTTTTTTATTGCTTTAATAAATATTTCAGCTATGATATTGATGCGAGTTTCGATTTCTTCGAAGTCACTTTTCTCTAATACATAAGAGTTTCTATTTTTAATTGTGAGTGTTCTTAATCCTTGTGCACTTGAAATGTATGCATCGGCCATAGTTTTGGTATTCATATTATTAAACTCTTTTTTTTTGATACCTTCTTGAAAGATCGATTCTATGAGTTCCGTTTCAGCCTTCATAAATACTTCCATTAGGTTACCTAACAATGGTTTTACATGATCCATTGTCATTTTAAGCTGCGTGAGGTTTACAAATACTTTCCTTAAATACGTGTGCCTATGTTTGGTATAATTGAAGAATTTATCTTCAGCAGTCTTCTCTTCTTGTATTAATTGGCGCATTTCATTTAAAAAAAAATCTTGCTCGCGTTTTACGACTGCTCTAAAAAGGGTGTCTTTATCTGCAAAATAATAATAGAGGGATGCCTTGGATAAACCAATATCAGACGCGATTTCTGTCATGGTTGTTTTGCTAAGCCCATAATATGCAAAACGCTTTTGAGCAGCATCAATTATAAGCGTGAGCTTGCAGTTTTCTGCATTGGTGTCATTTTCGACCATTTGACTATTCGAATATTATAGTCAAATATATTAATAAAAGTATTTTCTATTGTATTTGATGTACTTTTTATTTTACAATAATTTTTATTGGTCTGATTATTATATATTTATATTTTTTATTGTAAAACGAATCTTAAAAAGCGAAAAGCGAGAGTGTTGTATTTATATAGTGGAGTATAAGTATTAACTCAAAAAAACAACCTATTGTATTGTTTTTTTGAGTTAATTAATGTTCGTATTTTTGATATATATTCCAAACATTGGATTTAGGTCTTAGATTCAATTAATAAACGCAACGGCTAGCCGTTGCGTTTATCGCGGTCAGG
>NZ_CALMGQ010000076.1 GCF_937863595.1 uncultured Cytophaga sp. | reverse complement strand
TTTTGATAAACTCTGCTGTATCGTTATAAATCTTGGTAACGAATTCATTTATTTGTTGTATTCCATCATCGTTATAATCTCTCCAAATATAATTCCCCAAGCCTGTTGCTACTGGCTGAAACACAAATTGTTGCTTTGCCTGCCTACCTACACCTGTCGTTACAGTTAATTCAGAACGTACATGTCGTTTAAATGCACTAATACCCCAATCAACGCGTGACATAATTGTTTCATCATTGGGGGTTGCTACCGGACCCAAATAAGTCAAATATCGATACGTAGTAATAAAATTAAGTTGATGATCTGGACTAAATGTAATGCCACTCGTAAAATTAGTTGTTTGTGCACGCGTTGCTGGAGCTAATTCTCCCAAGTAGAGTTGTTTGTCAGACCTATCACTATAATCAATTTTAAATCGAAATTTTGAAGTATCATTTGATTCTATGTAGTATTTATATTCATCAAAGTACATTAAGGAGTTCGCTAATCTACCAGCAGAATCAAGAACTTTATTGCGTTCTGTACTATATTGAAAGCCAGGTGTAAAAATCTTCGATCGATAATACATGTTTGCACTATACTTTTCCCAATCTGCTTTTCCTTTTACATTATTATTAAACATGTTAAATAAATCGCCTTTAAAATAAAGGTTTCCTTTTTTTTGATACAACTTTGCTTCTTGTTGTAATCCAGACAAATCATTTGCTTTATCACGATAATTCGCTGAATAACTAATTAATTCATTTGCATTTTTAGCATAGCTGATGTTTCCAACAACCATCTGATTATTTCCAAGTCGAGTGATATCTTCATTCCAATAGCGTTCAAAATCAGCACTTCTAAATCGATCAATTGCAACAAAGTTAGCCTGGTTAAACTCATACGATAAAGACGATGTAAGCAAATAATTATTCAGTAACCCAATTTTACGTTTCGAACTTCTTATTCCCCCTCTAACAGATACACCATTGTCATTTTCTTTGTCTTCAGCTGAATAGAGATTCACATCATTTGTCGAATAAGCAATATCCGTAAATAGTTCTTCATGCTTGGATACCTGCTGCACAAGGGAACCTTGTATCATTTGTCTTTTCTTAGGCGTAGCAATATATTGAACAGGCTCATAAATACCATTCCCCGCTCCTACATATTTAAAAATACGTGCATTCGCAGTCGAGTTATCCAAGATGTAGCTACCCAAACCTACACCAGTTTGTGAAAACTTCACTTGAAACAATGCGCTGTCTGGATTGGTGGAATATTGATACACTACGACTCCAGCGACATCAATTTTCTTATACAAGGATACACCAGCTTTATAGCCAATCGAATCTTCACCAGAAATAAATGCTTTTGTTAAATCATCCCCAATCGTTGATAGGTAATTTTTATCTGCCAATGACAAGTCAAGTAATAAGGGATTGTTGCGATTGTCTTTTTCTGAATAATAATAAAATCCAAATTGACTTGTTTTACTTTTAATCGTTTGAGAAGCTTCTACATTCGTACGCGCATAGTTTTTATCCGTATATTCAAAATCAACACGCATGCGATTGTATCGTGTTACTAAAACATAAGGTGTAAATGTAATCTCAGCAGTATTATAATCGATTACATAATCATAATCGAAGCCTCGAGTTAATAATCGGCCATCAAAATATACTTTTTCTGAATTCGCAATTATAGTAATGAACGCTTCATTGTTAGCGCCCCTCAAACGGTAAGGCCCTTGTACCCCTTCTTGCAAAAAATCCTTTGTGCCTGGAGAGAACTGTATCGTATTAAACTTCCCTTTTGATATACCAACACCTAATTGACTTACGCTTTCAAATGTTGAATCACGGGTAACAGTATGGCTTATTTGTCCACCTTGTACATTCCGATAATATTTCAAAAAATATGGATCGCGTTGCTTTAAAACAATATCACCTACTGTTAATGCTGTTTGAGGCGTTTTTAATTGCACATACACCCGATCAAATTGTTGTAATTGTTGCGTGTTACCTTCAGGCTGAAACGGAATATTTTGATCTGAAATTACTGCTGTTAAGGTTATATTATCTGTTAACTTCCCATCAAGCTGCAAGTTTAATGTAGAATTCACAAAAACACTTTGATTGTTACCCGCAGAAATACCTCTAGAAATAACACCTGTTTTATTAATTCCAGGAGTAGAGAATAATTCTTCACGTTGTTGAGGTACGTTACCGTAACCACGCAAACGCATGATTTCTCGATACCCACCAATGGAATCATATAACGATAAATCTCTACGATAAACAGGTTTTGCTAAATCAAATGGATATACACGATAACAGATTAAAATTGAATCTGGAAGTGGACTGGGTGAAATAAGCAGTGTGTTTGTTGAAATAGTATAATTACTTGTATATCCACCAGGATATTTTATTTCAATGCTGCTGGGTACTACTGTTAACGTATCAATCTTTACGCCTTGTTCTGTTGGTTTAATCCACTTACAACGCAAGTTGCTGTATTGCGCATGACTAACATGCACAACAACGAAAAAAAATAATACTAGAATAAAATGAAGTTTGTTCATTCGATATAGTAAGGCATTTCAATAAAAAAAGAAGTGCCGTTTTGAAAAGAAGTTTCAAACCAAATTGCACCTTTCATATCTTCAACCAATCTCTTCGCTAGGGCCAATCCTATTCCTGATCCAGAATACTTTGTACTAAAATAAGGGACAAATATTTTATCTTGTAATTCTTCTGGAATTCCCATTCCATTATCTTTAATTTCAATCAAAATGCAGTCTACTTTTGCTTTTACAAAAATATCTATTTGTCTCGCTCTTCCTTCTGGAATACTTTGAATTGCATTTAATACTAAATTATTTAAAATATTTACAAACATTTTTCTATCTGCTCGTATATACGTTAATTGACTTGGAAGATGTGCATGAATACCACTAAATTCAATTTCTTGATGTAATACAGTCAATTCATAAATCAATTGATTCAGTTCAACACTTTCCAAATTCAACTCAGGTAATTTATAAAAGGATGAAAAGGAACTCGCTATTTCACTTAACGAATCTATTTGGGTTAAGATTGTTTTAAAGGACTCTTTAAATTCTTCATCGCTAGGTTTATTTTGATCCTTACCCAATCGATGAAGCAAATATTGAAGCTTCAATTTCATAGGAGTCAACGGATTTTTAATTTCATGCGCTACTTGACGCGCCATTTCTCTCCATGCACTTTCTTTTTCGGAGTGCGCTAAAATAGATTTGCTTTCATCTAATTTCACCAGCATCGAATTGTATTCATGAACCAATCGACCTATTTCATCAGAGGATTCCCACTTTATAGGTTCATTATCATACAATCCTGTTTTCTTAATACCTTGGGTTATGAGTTTTAATGGATACGTCAAATAATAGGCAACTAAATAAGATAATAGCAAGAGCAAAATAAATCCAAGAGAGAATATATTTAGTACAACTTTTAAGTATGTAGAAATTTGCTTGGTTACATCTTCTTTCGATTCAAAAAAAGGCAAATGTACAATCCCTGTTATTGTTCCAGAACCTGGTGCGCGAATGAGTCTGTAGATTGATTTATATGACAACAGACCAACCTTCTCATTAGACACGATGTATTGATTTCTGCTTTCAAGTAAAGCGGCTATAGCCTCTGGCTGAATGTTGGTTGACAATATCCCCTTTCTAAATACTTCAGGCTGATTTGTTGCCAACAACGTTCCTGTATTTGAATAAATATTTATATCCAATTGCTCCACGCGAGTCAAATCTGATTCTAACAATAATTCTGTAACTAAATTCTTATTGATCTTATCATTTTGAATTGTTCTAGATGAAATCAATGCAGATAATTTATCCGAATTACTTATAAAGCGATTCAATAACGTTTGCTCATAATTCTTATTTACAAAACCTAACGTAATCAAACTTACCAGAATTAACGGAATAAAAAAGGCTAGATTTAAATAGATCTGAACTTTTGTAGCATAACTCACTTGTCTATTTTGAGCATTTATTCGATACATATGAATCAATACAATAACAAAAACACCCAAAATATGAAATAAAAAATATATGGATGCATTCGATAGCATGATGTCAATAATGCCATATGGCTTGCTAACAACAATCCATGTATTATTTTCTCCTTTCAATACTACATGATAATATCCTTCAAATCTAAAGTCGCTCGTATTTTCATTAATCCGTTTCCGTAAATAATTAATGAATTTTTGATCGTAATTGAAAAAACCATAACTCGTCTCAAGTTTCGTTCCATCAAAAATACAATAATCAAAATCTTTGTAATGTTCTTGTACTTGCTTTTGATCTAAGACCAATTCTGGGAACACACTGTTTTTACTATACTTGCCAGATTCCAATTCAATCAATATATAGGCAATAATAACATCATAGGACATTATTTTATTAACAGAAATATACTTTCGCGTATTTGTAATGTGATCTACATAACTATATAGATCTAATTTACTTAGATAGGTAGATTTTTTTAATACGGAATTGTAATATTCATTATACGTTATTTGTCCGGTTTGATTATTGAATGGTTCACCTGTTGCATCTAATAGTTCAACGCGTACAGAGTAGTCGTTAAAATAATTCGACAAATACTTTTTTTGAATTTTATCTTTTACAATGGATAAATCTGAAAAGGGAGATAGAATTTTTTCTCGTATAAAACCATCTTTCTGAATATTAGAAGAAGCTTCTTGAAGTAGAAACTCTGTAATTTCATCTCTATCATATAATAGACGTTCACCGTAGCGTGCCATCTGTTGAATGGCTTTATTTCGACCATTAAAAAACAATACAGAACCGATTACTAAAGAAGAAGACAAACAAAATATAAAAATATAAATAAATGATTGGTATTTCATTTTACCCAATAAAGAAGGATATCCTTGTGTTAGGCTTAATAATGAAAAAACAAAAAGACTTGAACTTACCAAAACTAATTGTGGGTCAATAAACCAGCTAATTATGATTAGCAGTGCATATACAATTGCTACTCTAAATGTTTTTTTAAGGGAATATCTTTTATGGAGTCTCCATATAACTTGGAGTGTCAAATGAATTAAATAGAAAAAAATAAATGAGATGCTAATGATTGTAAAAACCAATATTATCCGAACTTCAGATATATTTAAATCATCAATTAAATTTAGGGTAACTGTTGAGTTTTTAACAATATTTTTTAAAATTGAATAATAGACTAAAATAAATATCCACGATAAGACTATGCATGCAATTATTTTAAACTGCACCAGCTGAACCGATTTATTTATGTAAATATATCTATAACATTCTTTACGTTGAAAAATTTGAATGCCTTCTATCAATAAATATGTCGAGAAAAATACATTTAAAATTAGATCAAAAATTGATTCGCTAAAAAAAGATGAAGCGTAAAATTCAGAGGAAAATAATTGATCCGAAGAAAAATATTCAGGAATATTAAATTCCAACAACAATAATCTAAGTACTATAAATAATAAAACCCGAACGATAATTCTTTTGTAGCCTGAACGATGATGAAGGAAAATATCTAATATGAAATAACACCAAACGCATAATAAAAGTATGATAAAATTAAACGTTGCTACTTGTCCATACATGTAATCTTGCCCCGGATTGCTACATTCATAGCTAAATAAATATTTAGCTTGCTGTGCAACAAAATGTCCATTTTTAAATTTTTGCGTTGTAAAAATTCGAATGGGTATATTTTGAAAATAGAAACTATTGGTATGGCTTTTAATGAATGCATTTTCAACGGGATAATTACGTTCCAATTCAATTAAAAAAAACAACTCGAAGGGTTTATTTTTAATAAAAAAAGTATCCTGATATACAATATACTTCCCTGCAGTATTGCTTATATAATTCCATATATAATTGCCACGTATGGAGTTGTAATTTGGTATGTACTCACTTGTTGACCAATAAAATGGTTTCCCTTTATCAAAAATATAAAACAAGGATTTGGTGGGTATTTTATTTAAATCTGTAAATGTCCCACCTTCTGTTTTGATTTGTTCAACAATGAGATCACTTGTATGAACTACATCATCCATGGATTTAGATAACCGCTTCTCTACTCTTGAATAATAAATGGATTGATCAATCTTAATTACAGAATCCCGAAAAAATAAAAGTAGTAATAGACTGATTGACAAAAAGACAATAGCCCATCGGATTAGATTAAAAATTTTATTAAATAATTTATTGGGCAGTACCATATACCTTAAAAATACGGAAATATGACAACACTTTGTACTTTATTTAACCATTCGTAACGGCTTTGCTTTTTAAAGAAGAACGATACCACATATAAGCGATAATAGCGATAATAATATATGGAAATAGCATTAAATACAATATCCCAGAATTGATGCCGGTATTTTTAGCATCTGGATTACTTGCACTCGTTTCTAACTGAGCTCTGCACATCGCACATTGAGCTTCTACATCAACATGCATGAAAAACATTACAATGAAAATGATAGAGAATAATATAAGTACTTTTTTCATATAATTATCAATTTAATAAATTACTTATAATACGGGCTGATCATGAAATAAACCAATACACCTGTAACAGAAACATACAACCAAATTGGGTATGCCCATCTTACAATTTTCTTATGACGAATAAAATCACCATTAAATGCAAAATAAAGTGCTTTCAAAACAAAGTATACAACAACAGCCGCTAGAATAATATGTGTTATTAATAAGAAATAATATACATATTTAATATCCGTTGTACCACCATATCTAGTGGATTGATGTGTTAAATGATATAAAAGATAGGTTACTAAAAAAAACAAACCTAATACAACACAAATCAACATAGAAGCTCTATGGACGGCTATATTACCTCTTCTAATAGCAGCAAATGCAATGATTAAGAAAAGTGATGTCAAACTATTGACCAATGCATTAATGTGCGGTAAAGTACCTGTCCAATCGCCCAAATTTAATTTAACAGGTAATCCTAATAATATAACTACTACAAGAGGAATCCCTATAGCAACGATATTTATATTTTTATCGTTCAGAAACTTCACAAATGGGTTATTGCTTTGCATTTTGTTCAATGGATTGGAGCACTTTTAATTCAATAATGAGTCTGTCAACTTCAAATTCATCTGTACCGTTATAATATCCTCTTATCCAACCATGTTTATCGACTAACACCATGCGTTCGCTATGCAAGAAGTCAGTTAAATCTTCTTCATTTTGTTTTGCTGTTAAAAAGAATTGGCGTTGCCCTAAGGTATAGATTGAGTCTTTTTCACCTGTTAGAAAAAACCATTTGCCTGGAATAGCATTATACTCTTTAGCATAATGTTTTAATACTTCTGGAGTATCATATTCAGGATCTACCGTTAAAGACAACAAAACAACTTCTCTATCATCTTTAAATGCTTCTTGAATACGTACCATCTGACTACTCATTTTAGGACAAATGCCTTCACAACGCGTAAATACAAAGTCATATACTTTGAAATACGTATCAACACTTCTACTGTCAAAGATAGATCCGTTTTGATCTGTTAATTTATAGTCAGGAATTTTGTGGGCTTCCGTTATAACATATTCCCGATCTGTTTTAATAGAGTCGTAAGCAAAGAACACAGGTAGTTTGTGATGCGTCTGAGCAAAAAAAGTAAATATCAAAATTAAAAAGATCGGTATCATTAGCGCTAGGCCTAGATACACGATCTTCTTAGTAGTATTCATAATAGTATATTTTAATTCCTTTTACAAGGAAATTAATTAATTATTTTCCAAAGATAAATACAATTGCTTCACGAACGAAATGTCCTTCCATAAGCAATGCTAAAACCAACCATGAAATTAAAATGATTGGAAGTACAATGATAGCTAATTTAAGCATTCTAACTTCATAGTTTAAGTGCATAAACTCACCAACAATATAAAATGTTTTTACAAATGTTAGTAATACAAATAATAGTGTCAATAAATGACCTCTAGGCATTGTAAATGCTAATACAAACTCTACTCCAGTTAAAACTGCTAGATATAGCGTAACCGTTAATAAATGTTTTACTTTAGCAGGATTTCTTGGCTGAACTTCTGAAGTGTGTGCCGCGTGATGTGTATGTCCCATTTTTATATAACAATTTTAAATACGATAAATTAAACCAAGTAAAAGAATGTAAATACAAACACCCAAACTAAATCGATAAAGTGCCAGTATAAACCAACTTTTTCTATCATTTCATACGAACCTAATCGCTGATAAGTTCCAAATGCGACATTGTAAAATACAATAATATTAATTACAACCCCAGATAAAACGTGTGTACCATGGAACCCAGTGATAAAGAAGAATAAATCTGCAAATAAACGTGGACCATATTCATTTTGAATAAGGTTAGCGCCAAATATATGACGAACTGTACCATCAGGATCGTTCACGATTAATCCTTCTGGAGTACCTGTAATAAAGATTGTCCATTCCCATGCTTGGCAACCTAAGAAAGCCATACCACCTAGGATAGTCCATAACATCCATTTCTGCACATCATTTTTATCATTACGGTGACCCGCTTCAACTGCTAATACCATGGTAACAGAAGATAGAATCAATATGAAAGTCATTAATCCCACAAATACCAATGGTGCATCAATATGGAAAAAAGGAATGTGGGTGAATATTTTTTCAGGAATTGGCCAATAGGCTACTGAAGTTTTGAAAGATGCTAAAGCACCTGTATAAGCATCATGTGAAAAACGTGCGAAACCATAGGTAGATAACAAACCAGTGAATGTTAATGCATCTGATAATAAAAAGAACCACATCATCAGTTTACCATAACTGGCTTTCATTGGTTCTGCATCTCCACCCCAAAGGGCTTTGTTTTCATTTTCGTCTATAATTGCTGCTGTTGCCATATAGTTAACAATAAATAATAAATAATATTTTATATAAAATTAATTCCTAGTTCCTAATTATTGAATTGTAAAAATACAAACAAATAAATCCAAAGCAAATCTAAAAAGTGCCAATAAGTTGTACACATCTCAATTTGCAATAAATTAGTTGAATTTACTCTACCTCTAATGCTTGAATATAAAACAATTAATAAATATATCAAACCTGATATAATATGGAAAGCGTGTAGACCTGAAATTACATACACGAAAGATCCCGCAGGGTTGCTGTAACGCCCTCCTAAGAAGATTTTTTCATCTACTAATTGTCCCCAACCTTTTACTTGTAAATATAAGAATAACAAACCCAAAATAGTCGTTACTGCCATTGAAGCAATGAGTAAATTCATTTTATTATTTGTGGCAAACCAATAAGCAAATTGAATGGTTACACTACTTAATAATATAATTGCAGTACTAGCCATAAACATGGGAGGCAAATCAAATTTTAACCAATCGCCATCAGAACTTCTCACAAGGTAAGCACTTGTTAAAGCAGCAAACATCATGATTATTGTTACTATAAATAGCCACAATAAAAACCTTTTAGGGTTTACTGTGAATGTAGGTTTTGGTTCTTCTATGGTAAGCATACAATTCAATAAATTTTATCTAAAACAAATGCAATTTGTACAATTGGCAAATATAAGAAAGAGCCAAACATTAATAACAACGCAGCTTTAACGGTACATTCTTTCCACAAATATAAGGTTTGAAAAAAGAATAAAATACTACAAGCGAAGGCAATATAAGCGGAATAAATACCGCAAACACCAAATAGATATGGCAAGAAACTAAGCGGTAATAAACACAGCGTATAGGTCATGATAATGGATGCAGTATGCTTATTTCGTCCTTCTTTAGTTGGCAATAATTTAATTCCTGCTTTTTTATAATCTTCATCTAATACCCAAGCTATAGCCCAAAAATGAGGGAATTGCCAGAAGAATTGAATTGCAAATAATATTCCAGGTTCCCAGCCATATTCACCACTTACTGCCAGCCAACCAATCATAGGCGGAAATGCTCCTGGAAATGCTCCAACAAAAACTGCTATAGGAGAAATTGTTTTTAATGGTGTATAGACGAATGAATAAAGAATCAATGAAATTAATGAAAGTATGAGTGCATTTAAGGTGCTAAATACAGCCAATATAACAATACCAGCAATAAGAAATAATATGGATGTTACCATGGCTTCATTTAAACCAATCAAACCTAATGGCATTGGTCTATTGGCCGTGCGTTTCATTAATTTATCTGAATCGCGTTCAATTATTTGATTAATTATATTTGCCGATACAGTTATACAAAACCCTCCTATTAAAAATATACACAAATTTAACCAATCAACTTTTCCATGTTCAGCCAATATATAACCCATACCAGAGGAGAATGCCACGGTAGAAGTTAAACGAAACTTCGTTAATTTGAAATATGCTTTTATTATAGAAGCCAACGGTGTTTTGATATGTATGTTTTGAGTCTGCAAGTTACACACTCCTTATGTTTTGTCCTACCATAAACCTAAAAACAAATGCCATTTGTAGGCCTAATAATATCGTTGCTAATAATAAATGTATTGGCTGCACCCAAGCAGGTAATGCACAATAAGATAAAATTATACCCGCTAGTATTTCAAAAAACATAACAATACAAATTGCCTTTGCATAATTAAAAGCAATAGGGTTTAATTGTCGTGTTTGGTAAATTTTATATGCAAATAAAGCCGTTGCCAATGTTAATACGATCGAATAGCTTCTATGAATAATAAATGCAATACCTATTCGATCAATCCAAGTTTCTTTTTCTTGATAATCTAATGCAAATGAAAGTACATCAATTTCTGAACGAACTTCTGTACCCAAAAAAATCTGTATGGCTGTCAATACGATAAACACCCACATGATACGTGAATATATTTTCGGAAGAGTTTCGGAGGATTTATTTAAATCTAAATTTATAGACTGGGTATTTATTTCAATTTTAACTGCAACAACCAACCAAACTAAAATGCCTAAAATTACTAAAGCAAAAAACATGTGTAGGGTTATTAACAAAGGCGCTAATAATGAATACACAACTTTAGCTCCTAACACTCCTTGTAAACCCATTAAGATTACCAACAAAAAAGAATACCAAAAGAATTTCGATTTGCTTTTAAAAAAACGAATTGCGTAAATGCATTGAAAGATAACAACGAGTCCTGAAATAGCACCTATTAACCTATTTCCATACTCAGTCCAAGTCTTATAAACATTAAACTCCGCAGGATGTCCTTTTACACTATAACGCACTTTATAGTTTGCAGGTAATTGTGATTCATGTGTAGGGGGAATATATGTATCAAAACATTTAGGCCAATCCGGACAGCCCATTCCAGAACCGGTACTTCGTACGATACTACCAGCAATAATCACTATATAAATAGTAACTATTGTAACAAGTACAATCTTATAAAACCGTTTCAATTGGTTTAAATACATAATTAAATCCTATACAATTCCAATAAAAAATCCAAAAGGTGTAGTGAGACTATAAAAAATCTAGACTAGTTCTTTTGGATTTACATGCATTAAAAAGACCAACCCGAAAGTTGGTCTCTATATATTTTAAATTTCGTCTACTTCGTTCGGGAAGTTAGATTCTGGAGTTTCAGAAAAAGGAACATTTTGAGGAATGAAATCTTCTTTTGAACCCGGTTTACTATAATCATATGGCCAACGATAAACAGTTGGTATAGCACCAGGCCAGTTTCCGTGACCAGGATTAATAGGTGTAGTCCACTCTAATGCATTTGATCTCCATGGATTCGCAGTAGCAACTCTACCTTTGTACATGCTGTAAAAGAAGTTGAATATGAAAATAAACTGAGCTACAAATGTTATGATAGCAGCAATACTTATAAACTGATTCAAATCTGTAAATGTGCTAAAAGCATCAAACCCAGTCCAAGAATAATAACGTCTTGGGAAACCAGCAATACCTATGTAGTGCATCGGGAAGAATATTAAATATACCCCAATAAATGTCAACCAAAAGTGAATATAACCTAAACGTTCATCCATCATTCTACCAAACATTTTAGGGAACCAATGATATACACCCGCCAACATACCAAAGAACGAAGCAGAACCCATTACAATGTGAAAGTGAGCTACTACAAAGTAGGTATCATGCAATTGAATATCTGAAGCAGAGTTACCTAATATGATACCAGTTAATCCACCAGAAAGGAAGAACGAAACAAGACCAATAGAGAACAACATTGCAGGAGTGAATATTATATTACCTCTCCATAAAGTAGCTATATAATTAAACGCTTTAACAGATGAAGGAATTGCGATAATTAATGTTAAGAACATGAATATCGAACCTAGGAAAGGATTCATACCCGAAACAAACATGTGATGGGCCCAAACTAAGAATGATAAGAATGCAATTGCGATCAAAGAGAAAATCATGGCTTTATATCCAAAGATTGGTTTACGAGAGTTCGTAGAAACAATTTCAGAAGTAATACCCAGTGCAGGTAAGATTACAATATACACTTCAGGGTGACCTAGGAACCAGAATAAGTGTTGAAATAAAACAGGACTACCACCTTCATGATGCAATGCTTCTCCACCAATATAAATTTCAGATAAGAAGAAACTCGTATCAAATGCTCTATCGAAAATCAACAACAATACAGCTGAAACTAATACGGGGAAAGATAATATACCTAAAATAGCAGTGATAAAGAATGCCCAAATTGTTAAAGGTAAACGAGTAAATGTCATCCCTTTTGTTCTAAGATTGATGATGGTTGTAACATAATTTAAACCACCCAATAACGTTGATGCAATAAATAAAACCATTGCACCTAACCACAATGACATTCCGAAACCTGAACCATTTACAGCTTGTGGCAATGCACTAAGCGGAGGATAAACCACCCAACCACCTGAAGCAGGTCCGGTCTTAATAAATAATGAGAACATCATGATTACACTTGACAAAAAGAATAACCAATAAGAAATCATATTTAAGAAACCCGATGCCATATCACGTGCACCAATTTGCAAGGGAATTAAAAAGTTACTAAATGTACCACTTAAGCCTGCCGTTAAAACAAAGAATACCATGATGGTACCATGCATTGTAACAAGCGCTAAATAAAATTCAGGATCTAATTTACCATTTTGTATCCACTCACCTAATAATGGTTTTAACCAAGATAAATCAGCATCTGGGAAACCTAATTGAATACGGAATAAAACAGAAAGCAATCCACCAATGATAGCCCAAATAATACCTGATACGAGGTATTGTTTAGCAATGTATTTATGGTCTTCACTAAATACATACTTACGAATCCAAGGTAGATCGTGATGATCGTGTTCATCGTGAGCATGTGCATCAGCACCAGAATGTGACAAATTTACAGCCGACATAGTATTTATGATAAATTGTTATAAATTTTTAATCTAATAATATTTAAAAGAGATTACATCCCTTTTACTACATTCATTGAAACAGTAGTAGAGTCCATTGAAGGAGTCATAATAGAAGTACTATCCGTTACAGATTGAGCTGTTGTTGGAAGAAACTCTTTAAGGTATTTGTCAACCAAAACTTTTGGAGCGTTTACTTTATTAGCTACGTATTCTGCATTTAAAGATGCCCATGTTTTTTGAGACTTTTTCCATTTTTCATAATCTGCAGGTTCATCTACAACTACTAAGAAACGCATAGCATAGTGACCACGACCACAAACTTCAGTACAAGCTAATTCATAATTGAATTCAGGATTACCTGTTTTCTCTCTCATTTCAGCTGTAGTAATTGTTGGTGTAAACCAGAATGTTGTTGGCATACCAGGAACTGCATCCATTTTCACTCTAAAGTGAGGCAAGAAAACAGAGTGAATTACATCTCTAGCACGAATTTGTAAGGAAACATTTTTTCCCTTAGGCATATGCAATTCCATTGGAACAAAATCGTCATAACTAGCAGAGTCATTAAAATCAATACCAAATTCATTTACAGCATCAATCTTTCTATAATGGTGTTTACCAAGTTTACCATCCGCACCTGGGTATCTAACTTGCCAAGCAAATTGTTTACCCATTACTTCAATAATTTCTGAATCTTGCGGTGCTGGTGCAGTAATAGCAGTCCATTCTTTGTAACCATAGACAACAAATCCAGCCATAATAATTGCTGGTATAATTGTCCAAATACGTTCTAGATTATGATTTTCAGGATAAAAATATGCTTTATTATCTTCCTTGAAACGATACATGAATGGGAAGAAATACAATACAGCATGCGTTAAAAGAAACGCTAATGTTAATACTGACATAATCACCCAGAACAATAAATCTGTCCGTACACCATGAGCAGAAGCTGCTTCTGGTAAGAAATATTTACTCGCGGACATGAAAGATAAGTAGAAGGCTAAAACACCTACCACAAATACAACAATGAATAAAAACGAATTTATCGTGTTACCAATACCAACTATTTTTTGGTATCGACCATTCATCACATTTGTTAATACACCAATTCTAAATATTAAATATAATATTGAAAGAATTAGAGCAATTGCTACAATTATAATTACAGAAGTCATTTTATCTATAGAGTTTTGTAATGGCTTAATTAAAATACATCATGATGGATACTTTCTTGAATCATTGGGTGATTCTTAGCAATCAGATTTAACTTAGCTAAAGCAGTTAAAACCATAAATAAGAATACACCTACGAATACCATACCTAATCCAAGTTCCATAAAGAAGAAGATACCATCTAATCCTCCATTTTGACCTAAGACTGGTGGAGTTGTCATCATATAGAAATCAAACCAGTGACCTAATATTACAACAACACAAACAATCTTCAACATAATGCCTAATCTTTTAGATCCTCTAGTCATCAATACTAAGAATGGAAAGAAGAAATTTAAGAATAATGTTAAGAAGAAAATTGGAGTATATGCATCCGATTTTAAACGTTGAACAAAATAACCAACCTCTTCAGGAATATTGGCATAATAAATTAACAAAAATTGTTCAAACCAAATATATGTCCAGAATATAGAGAAGGCGAAAATGAATTTACCTAAATCATGTAAATGGTTTTCATTAATGATACCCAAGTAACCATTTTCTTTCAAAATAACTACAATCAATGTTATGAAAGCAAGTGCAGTTACAAACCAACTAGCAAATACATACCAACCAAACATTGTACTAAAGAAATGTGGATCCATTGACATAGCCCAATCCCAAGCACACATAGAAGATGTAATACCAAATATGATTAAGAAGAATGCTGATGTTACAACACTTTTATGCCACCACTTCGTATCTCCATCAATATCTTCGTTTTTAGCAAATGATCTTAACTTTGACCAACAAAATATCCAAGAAGCAAAATAAATAACTGTTCTAATAATAAATCCTGGAACATTTAAGAATGCTTGCTTCCCTACTAATAATTCATCATAATGATCAGATCCTTCAACATACAAATCTGCATGTGTCCAGTGAAATAAGTCATGTCCAAAAACTACAAATAAGATAACAGTTAATGGAGCTGCAACCCAAAGGTAATTTCCAAATGCTGAAGGAACTCTTTTAATCCCTGCAGACCAGCCAGCCCATGCAACATAATTAAATGCAACAAAGAAAACTCCTAATATTGAAATACCTGCAAAGAAAATGTTGTTATGCCATAAGTTCTTAATTAAGCGTAAAGCCCAAACTGGTTTATGTTCTTCCCCATGAGAAGCATGAGCTTCTTCACCATGAGACGTAACATCTGCATGTGCATGATCGCCATGAGCATCTGCTACTAACGTTGAAGTTACTTCACTTGCATGATGACTAGCACCATGACCTGAATGTTCTGTACTCATTGCTAGAAGTATACCGATAATTGTCAGTATAACTCCTGCACCAATTAAAATAAATAGTTTTTTCTTTATCTCCGCAGAGAATACAAACTTTTCGTCTAGATTAACTGAAGTATTGTGATGATGTGCCATAAATCTACCTTCGTTCTAAATAGTTATTTTTTTTGTAGAACTTCTTTCACATAAAGTGAAATTTTCCATCTCTCTAAAGGATCTAATTGAGAAGCATGCTGAAGCATTCTTCCTTTTCCATAAGTAATTACATGGAATATGTGACCAGCGTTAACTGCTTTAAGTGCGCCTGATTGTAAATTTGCTACACCTTGTAATTTGTCATTTACAGGACCATCGCCTTCTCCACCCTTACCGTGACAATGAGAACAAAATCTGTCAAATAATACTTGACCTTCTGCTAAAACATCTTCTGTAGGTTGTATTGGAGAAACAAGAGTTGCATTTGCATACTCTAAAGAATCTTTAGAAATATGATACGGTATTGCGCCTCTTTTAATAGTACCAGCTACGGGCATACGTAAATTTGAACCATTATTATATGGCATCACATTGTATGCTTCAGGGAAATTTTCTACATCTTCCACTTGAGTAACAGGTTCGTATGCTTCCGAAACGTACATGTTAGGAGCATATTCTACCCTAGGTGTTTCGTGAACAGGAATCTGATCAAAGTTGTGATTACAAGATGAAATAGTTGCTGCAAAAATAATTGCTGCTGCTATATTGAAGGTATTCATTTTCATGGTATATGAAGACTTTCTTTAGTTTGCGATTGATTTCGTTGAAATTTCAGATGCGCCACTTTCTGAAAGTATTGAACTCAGCTCTGCTGAATCCTTCTTATTGCTAGCTAAATCGAAAGCAATAACAAATTTATCGTCTGTAGTTCTTGGATCAAACATATCGGGTGTTGACCAAGGATTTAAATTACTAGCGACGAAAAACGTACCAGTCATACCTAAAGCACAGAACAAAACTGTTAACTCAAATGTAATTGGAATGAATGCTGGTAGAGGAATATACGGCTTTCCACCAATATCCATAGGCCAGTCAAAACCCATCATCCAAATCATCATTGTTAATGCTGTAATGGTTCCACAAATACCAAATAAGAAACCAGCAATTGGTAAATTTGAATATTTATACCCCAAGGCATTATCCAATCCGTGAACTGGATATGGAGTATATACTTCATGTATTTTTACTCCTTTTGAACGTATTTGATCTACAGCAGACATTAATACTGTCTCTTCATCGTAAACGCCAAATACAAAATTCTTTCCTTTTTCCATATTATTTAAAGTATCCAGGATTTAGGTTATTTCTTTTCAGAAGATGAATCAATAATTGTTTTAACTTCAGCCATATTTATTACTGGGAAATACTTCGCAAATAATAAGAAACATGTAAAGAATAAACCAAACGTGAATAAGTAATCCCCTACATCATACATTGTTGGAGAGAAATAAGACCATGATGATGGAATGAAGTCTCTGTGCAATGATGTACAGATAATAACAAAACGTTCAAACCACATACCAATATTTACAACAATAGATAATCCAAATGTCCAAGCGATACTTGTACGAACTCTTTTGAACCAAAATAATTGTGGTGAAACTACGTTACATGTCATCATAGTTGCATATGCCCACCAATAAGGACCGAATGCACGGTTAATAAATGCAAATTTTTCGTAAGGAACACCAGAATACCATGCAATAAAGAACTCTGTTATATATGCTATACCAACAATTGAACCTGTTAATACAATGATTTTATTCATTGATTCCATGTGGTTAATTGTAATATAATCTTCTAGTTTAAATACACTACGAACTACTAACATCAATGTTAATACCATTGCGAAACCAGAGAAAATTGCACCGGCAACAAAGTATGGAGGAAATATAGTTGCGTGCCATCCAGGAATCAGAGACGTTGCAAAGTCCATTGATACAATTGTATGTACAGAAAGTACAAGAGGAGTTGCTACACCGGCTAATACTAATGATACGGCTTCATAACGTGACCATGTTTTTGCAGATCCATCCCAGTTCATGCTTAATGAACCGTAAATAACGCGACGTATACCTGTTGCTCTTTCACGAATTGTTGCAAAATCTGGAATCAAACCAACATACCAGAAAACTAAGGATACAGTGAAGTATGTAGAAATTGCGAACACATCCCACATTAAGGCAGAGTTAAAGTTTTGCCATAATGAACCATTGTTGTTGGGGAAAGGTAAAACCCAATGTCCTACCCACGGACGACCCATGTGGGCTATAATAAACGTAGCAGCACAAATAACGGCGAAGATAGTCATCGCTTCCGCAGCTCTGTTAATAGAGGTTCTCCACTTTTGACGGAATAATAATAGTACAGCAGATATCAATGTACCCGCGTGACCAATACCAACCCACCAAACGAAGTTTGTAATATCCCAAGACCAACCAATGGTCTTATTCAATCCCCACATACCAATACCAACATACCATGTAGTCCAAAGACAATATCCACCATACGCTAGTACAATCAATGACATTGTAAAGGATATTTTCCATGCTGTAGAAGGTGGCCCTTCTACTTGCTTACAAATATCGTTGGTAACGTCTTTTTTTGTTTTTCCGTTTGTAACCAACGGCGGCCTTACCGAAGAAGTAACTTGCATAATCTTAAATCTCGATTAAATTAGGCTTTAGAAATATTTCTGATTTTTGTCAAATAGGTAACATTCGGCTGCACATTCAATTCTTCAAGAACTGTATATGTACGCTCCTCATTGTTCATATTGCGTTCTTGGTATACGCTACTTTCAAGGTCTCTTAAATCACCGAAAAGTATTGCACCAGCAGCACAAGAAGCAGCACAAGCAGTAGTAACTTCACCATCCATTATGTGACGTTTCTCTTTCTTCGCTTTCAACTTACCTTCTTGTATTTTTTGCACACAGAATGAACATTTTTCCATTACACCACGAGAACGTACTGTAACGTCTGGGTTCAATACCATGCGGCCCAATGAAGTATTCATTGCAACGTTTTTGTCAAATTTCTCTTCGTTATCGAAGTATTTGAACCAGTTGAAACGACGAACTTTATATGGACAGTTGTTTGCACAATAACGTGTACCAATACAACGGTTATATGTCATTTGATTTAAACCTTCTGTACTGTGTGTTGTAGCAGCAACCGGACAAACCGTTTCACACGGAGCGTGGTTACAATGCTGACACATCATAGGTTGGAATGTAACCTGAGGATTTTCTGAAGGATCTTCTAGGGTGTCATAACCAATACCTGTTGCATTATTGGTAAAGTATGTTCCTGTTTCTTTAGGTTCAGCATCTGAACTGTAGTATCTATCGATACGAATCCAGTGCATCTCTCTAGAGTTCATTACTTCTCTCTTACCAACAACAGGTACGTTGTTTTCAGCTTGACAAGCAATAACACAAGCACCACAACCTAAACAAGAGTTCAAGTCAATTGACATGCTCCAAAGGTGATTCGGCTGATGGTGTTGATCTTTCCAGATATCAACCAATGCAGGAGCTACTTTTTTACCATCTGGAGTAGTAACTTTTGGGAAAAATCTACCTGCAGAAGGATCATTAATATATTCAGATAATAACGCGTCTTGAATAATCGGACGAGCCATTAATGTATGCTGAGTTTGCGTTTGAGCTAATTTCAATTTTTCTCCTGTAGGAGTAATTGTAATTCCAGTTACAAAGTTTAACAGACAACCATCGACAAGACGTGCGAATGGATAAGCATTAGCTCCTATTTCGTCTCCACATTTTCCAGTTTTTGTTCTACCGTAACCGATTGCTATAGATGCCGTATTGTACGCTTGTCCTGGTTGAACCAAAATTGGAACTTTAACTTCGTACGTTCCAGCTTTAACTACAACTTCATCTCCTTGTTCAAATTTATTGTCTGTTGCAAATTTTGCAGAAACAGCTAAATAATTATCCCAAGTAGCTTTAGAAATTGGATCTGGCAATTCTTGTAACCAAGGATTGTTTGCCTGTGAGCCACTACCTACACCAACTTTTTCGTATAACTTCAATTCAACCCCAGATGTATTTAGAGGATAATTTTTGGTAATGTTAGCCTCAACAATTGAACGATCAAATGTAGATGACGAAACGTCAACCGTATTAGATGTTGTTAGTTTAGGTTCAAAAACACCATCTTGTAATACTTGATCCCATGATGCGCCACCTAAAATAGTTGACCAATTTGATTTCAAGTATTTATAATAATCAGCTGTGTTACCAGACCAAGAAAGTAATGACTCTTGTGCTGCACGTGTTTTAAATATTGGGGAAATAGTTGGTTGACCTAAAGAATAAAATCCAGCTTTAGGCTCAGCATCATTCCACGCTTCTAGATAATGATGATCTGGTGCAATAAATTGAACCAATGAAGCTGTTTCATCTGCTCTATCTGCAAATGAAATTGATAATGAAACTTTTGACAATGCTTTTGCTAAATCAGCACCTCTTGCATGATCAAATACAGGATTCGCACCGTAGAAAATAACCGCTCCTACTTTTCCAGCAATTACATCATCAATAAATGTGTTCATTGCTTCATCATTCCCTTGTTTTTGGTTTGATGCAGTAGAAAGCGAAAGTGTATTACCGTAGTTGCCTAATTCTTTATTAATTTCATTTATTAAGATTTGAATGTTAACATCATTCGAACCAGAAACTACTAATGATTTACCTCTACTATTTAATAAAGCCGATGCAGCTTTATCTAATGTTTCGTTTTTAATAGATGCAGTACCTATTTTGGCCGCAACTATTTTATTATATAATTCAGCAACAAACAATCCTTCTTGAGAAGGTTTAATTGGTTGTCTGTAATCTGCATTACTACCTGTTAACGATAATGCTGTTTCAAATTGAAAATGCTGACTCATCGTTTTCTTAGATTTACTAAGTTTACGAGTAGCAGCATATTGTGTCATGAACTCTACGGGAGAAATCCATGTACCTAAGAAATCAGCGCCAAAACTAACAATTACGTCTGCTTTGCTGAAATCATAAGATGGTAGAGTTGCAGTACCAAATGATGATTTATTTGCTTTTAAAATACCATAAGCAGAGTTCGCATCGTATTGTACGTGCTCCGTGTTTGGATATTTAGCACTAAATTCTGCAATAACCTTTTTAGTTGTTGGACTTAAAATTGTCTGGGAAACAAGTTTAATTGAACCTCCAGAGGCAACAACAGCAGAAAGTTTGTTTGCAACTTGGCTGTCTAAATCAGACCAAGATGCTGCAGAACCTTTTATTAAAGGACCTTGAATACGTGCTGTATCATATAGGCTCAATACAGAAGCTTGAGCACGTGCATTTGTTCCGCCTTTAGTAATACTTGAAAGTTTATTTCCTTCAATTTTAATTGGGCGACCCTCACGTGTCTTTACCAATACACTGCAATATTCACCACCATCAACATATGTAGATGCATAGTAATTTGCAATACCTGGCTCAATATCTTCAGGCTTATTTAAATATGGAATAGCTTTCTTAACAGGAGCTTCACATGCAGCAAGAGAAACAGCTGCAACACTAAAGCCCAAAAGCTTTAAGAAATCTCTTCTATCCGTTCCGTTTGATTCTTCAGGAGAACTTTTAAGTGGAAGGAATTCTGGAAATTCATTTCGAGCATTCTTAGCGAATTCAGGGCTATTACCCAACTCTTCAACACCTTTCCAAAATACTTTGTTATTATCTTTCATATATATGAATAACTAGGCTTTCGAACTTTCTTATTAATAGTGACATTTTGAGCAATCTAAACCGCCGATTTGCTCAACAGTCATAGCGCCTTTTTTCTTAGACTCTTCGTGTACTTTCAACAAGCGATCGTAGTATGCATTGTCTTTACTGTTCACAGCAGTTTCTCTGTGACAGTTAATACACCAGCCCATTGTCAAATTAGAGAATTGTTTTACAACTTCCATTTCTTCAACCGGACCATGGCATTTTTGACATTCTAGACCAGCAACTTGAGTATGTTGAGAGTGATTGAAATAGGCTAAATCTGGAAGGTTATGAACTCTAACCCATCTAATTGGTGTTCCTTTTTCGTAAGCATCAACCAATTTCGCAATTTCCAATTTACCGTACTTAGGACCTTCTTTAATATATGTATGGCAATTCATACAAATATTTAAAGAAGGAATATTTGATTGCTTGCTCTTATATGCACCTGTATGGCAATAGTTACAATTAATTTGATTGTCGCCAGCGTGTAACTTGTGAGAGAAAGCTATTGGCTGTATCGGAGCATAATTTTGTTCGACAGCAACTTCTTGCATACTTACCCAACATGCTCTAACCGTAACACAAATAAAGATTAAAGCAACGATTGATATAAATCCTTTGCTACTTACAAAAGCTTTAATATCAAATTTTTGATTTAATAATTCTTTATCCTCACCATCTAAGCTTGTTTCTTTATCTTTTAAGTAACGCTTGATTACAGTTAAGAAAACAAACATTGCTACCATTACTAAAAGCAATACAATTACAATCAATGTTAAAACGATTGTATCATATTCTCCTCCAGATTGAGCAACTTGAGTTGTCCCCTCATTACCAGGCGTAGAAACTATAGGCTTTTCCTCAGGAACTGATTCTACATAAGCAATGATTGCATCAATATCTTCATTGCTAAATGTTGGAAAGCTTGTCATGGCTGCTTTATTATACTTTTCGTATAACGCCACTGCAGCTTTATCTCCTGAAGCAATTACGACTGTTGAGTTTTTAACCCAAGCATGTAACCATTTGGCATCGTGACGTTTAGAAACACCAGATAAGCCAGGTCCTACAGATTCACCGTGTACTTTGTGACACGCTTTACAATTTTCCTTGAATAATTGCTCTCCCTTGCCGTCAAGCGCTGGAGTTGTCGCTGGTGCTGCTGCACTTGAAGTTGTATCCGCTGCAAATGAGCTCGATAAACTTATAAATGAGAATGCTACCAACGTAAGGATTGATCTCGAAATTCTACTCATCAGAATAGGTAATCTATACATGTTTAACACTGTTTTTTTCGAAATTTTGGCCATACTTTGCCTAAAAGACTCACAAATCTATCATGCCAATTCGATTATTCAAACATTTTTTATCCCTCTACAAACAATATAATGGGATAAAAATCGTCAAACACATGCAAAAACTTGATTTACTATACTTTATGAAAACATAAAATATATAAACATTTTAATTTAGAATTATTACAAATAAAAAATCATACTTAAGTATGATAATTGTCATCTTTTTTCTCATTTAGGATTAAAATTGCAATGATTTGATGGTACGGAAAGAATTGTTCAAGTTTGCAGGAAAGAATTTTAGAATTAGATGAAAGCAACCATAGAGTCGAATAAAAATTTAAAAAAATACAATACTTTTTCAATTTCTGTTTCAGCAGAAAAGTTTTCAATTTTCAAATCTGAAACAGAACTCCTAGAACTCCTCGAAAGTATAAAAAAACATAACCTACCTTTATTGATTTTGGGTGGTGGAAGTAATATATTATTTACTTCTACTGTTTCTGGTTATGTTTTAAAAAATGAAATATTAGGCAAACAACTTTTAGAAGAAAATTCAGATTCAGTACTCGTAAAATGTGGTGCTGGGGAAGTATGGCATGAATTTGTTATTTACTGTGTTAATAAGGGCTGGGCTGGATTAGAAAATTTATCTTTAATACCAGGCACGGTTGGAGCCTGCCCTATTCAAAACATAGGTGCTTATGGTGTTGAAGTAAAGGACACAATTGAATCTGTTGAATGTATTGAAATTGAAACAGGATTAAAAAAACGTTTTACAAATACAGATTGTTTATTTGGATATAGAGACAGTATTTTTAAGAATATACTAAAAGGAAAATACGTTATTACACAGGTAGCTTTTAGATTAAAAAAACAATCCTCGGTAAACATTTCATACGGAGCAATACAACAAATATTAACGGAAAAGGGAATCACCGTACCCAATATACGAGATGTTAGCAGAGCTGTTGTTGAAATAAGAAGAAGCAAATTACCAAACCCAGCACAATTGGGAAATGCTGGTAGCTTTTTTAAAAATCCTGAAATCCCCTTGGATCAATTCAATACATTAAAAATCACATTTCCTGATATCGTTTCATATCCAGGAACAAAAGAAGGAATGATTAAACTACCTGCAGGATGGTTGATAGAAAAAAGTGGATGGAAAGGCAAAACCGTTGGTAATGTAGGCGTGCATCGTTTACAAGCACTTGTGATAGTAAACTATGGTGGTGCAACGGGTAATGAGATAATTGAATTGTCAAATGAAATTAGAAAATCTGTCTTTGATTTATTTCAAATTGACTTACTTCCTGAAGTAAATATCATTTAAATAGATCATTCATTTAATTATCAGTATAAGTCAATACTATTTCCTTATACTGATAATTAAATGTTATAAATTCTGAAATAGGCCTAAATCGCCTTGATATTTTTGAACCTCTACACCAAATTTTTCTAAAAAAGCATTTCCTTCGTCTAAATCCAGCCCCTTATATGCTGCATACGAATTCAAATAGATTACTTTTTTAATACCAGATGCATACATAAGTCTGGCACAGGAAATACATGGGGATAAGGTTACATACATGGTTGCTCCCTTAACCTCCGATCCATTCTTTACCGCAAATAATATTGCATTTTCTTCTGCATGTAATGCAAGCGAACAACTTCCTTTTGAATCTCTTGGGCACCCTTCTTCTGGCCATTCTTCATCACAATTATGCGTATTTTCTGGTGGCCCATTATAACCAATAGAAATGATACGTGTATGTTTTGTCAATACCGCGCCTACATGACGTTTGATGCAATGCGATCTTTTGCCAAGATTGACTGCAAGTTCCATATAGATATCATCAAAATCAGGTCTTTTATTCATTCTTCCATTAAAATAAAGAGGGATATAATTCAAAGATACACTTTCAAATGAATTTTTAATAATGCAAAAAGTTGACGCATTAAAGTGGTCATTGTAATATTTTATGTTCAAACAAATACTTATAGTGCTTAATTTTAGGTATTTTTGTAGTATGTTAACATTGAATAATATCTCCTATTTCATCGGCGGTCGTGCCTTATACAGAAACATTACATTACAAATAAAGCCAAAAGATAAAATTGGTTTGATTGGTGCAAATGGAACTGGAAAATCTACCCTTTTAAAAGTTATTACGGGTGAGTATACAGTCGATGAAGGAAATATTCAGAAAAGTAAAGATTGTACCATTGGTTTTTTGAATCAAGATTTACTTTCATTTCAAAGCGAAGAAAGTATTTTATCTGTTGCCATGGAAGCTTTTGAAGAAGCTACAAAAATTCAAATCCAAATGGATCACATCATCCACAAAATGGAGACGGATTACACGGAAGATTTGATTGATAAACTCAGTAATCTTCAAGAACGTTTCCAGGCACTTGAAGGATATACTATTCAATCCAAAGCTGAAAAAATATTAGAAGGTTTGGGTTTCTCTACAAACGATTTACAAAAGCCCTTAAAGAATTTTTCAGGTGGATGGAGAATGCGCGTAATGCTTGCAAAAATGCTACTCGCCAAGCCAGCGTTGCTTATGCTCGATGAACCTACCAATCACTTGGACTTACCTTCGATTCAGTGGTTAGAAAATTATTTAAGAGATTATGAAGGTGCTGTTGTTGTTGTTTCTCACGATAGAGAATTTATAGATAACTGCGTAAAAACAATTGTTGAAGTTGCGCAACAAACATTAAATATATACGCAGGCAATTATTCCTTTTATTTAGAAGAAAAAGAATTACGTTCTGAAATTCAAAAATCCTCTTTTGAAAACCAGCAAGCAAAAATAAAACAAACTGAAAAATTCATAGAGCGATTTAAAGCTAAGGCTAGTAAATCAAGTCAGGTTCAGTCACGCGTGAAAGCACTTGACCGAATGGATATGATTGAAGATGTTGTTGAAGATAACCAAGCAGTTAATTTTAGATTTACGTTTAAAGTACAACCAGGTAAAGTTATCAATGAACTTACAAATATATCTAAGAGTTACGGGGATTTGCATATTTTAAAAAACACAGATGCAAAAATTGAACGCGGTGATAAAATAGCTTTGATCGGTGCAAATGGTAAGGGAAAATCTACTGTACTCCGAATCCTTACGGGTGGAGAAAGTTCAGATGGTGAAGTAGCACTTGGTCACAATGTAATTTCATCATTCTATGCACAACATCAATTAGAATCATTAAATATCAACAATGAAATTTTAGAGGAATTAAAACAACATGGTTCTAATAAGACTGAAACAGAGCTTCGAAATGTATTGGGATGTTTTCTATTTTCAAATGATGATGCATTCAAAAAAATAAAAGTATTGTCGGGTGGGGAAAAATCAAGAGTAGCTTTAGCAAAAACATTAATTTCCGATGCCAATTATCTATTATTAGATGAACCTACCAATCACTTGGATATGGTTTCTGTAAACATCTTAATTCAAGCTCTACAACAGTATGAAGGCACGTTAATAGCTATTAGCCATGATAGACATTTCGTTTCTAGAATAGCTAACAAAATTTGGTATATAGAAGACCAACAAATTAAAGTGTATCCTGGTACATACGATGAATATAAATATTGGGTTGATAATGTTAAATCTGCTTCAACAAATACCCCTACAAAAGAAAAGAAAGCACCAGTTGCTGAAAAGAAAAAAGAAGTAAGCCAAACTATCAGCCCAGAAATAAAGAAAATAAAACAACAAATAAATTCGTTAGAAGAGAAAATAACGTTGCTAGAAAAGCAAAAAAAAGAAACGGAAACAGAACTAAGCAAACCAGAAATATTTGGAAACCCTGAGAAGTTGGCCAAAGTGAGCATGGATTTTGATACATTAACGAAAGAACTCGTACAATTTCAAAATGAATGGGAGTTGTGTATTGAAAAACTTGAAGCATAAATAATGTTATTATGAAATACTTGCAGTTACTTATTTTATTTTTAATCCTCTCTCATATTAATTCTTATGCAAAGGATATAAAACCAGAAGATCATATTTATTCTGACAATATAAAATCTGTATTGTTTTACGCACAGCCAGATGGTTCAAAAGGGGTTCCAATTGTCCCCTTTGATCAAAATACTAAGTTGATATTAGAGTTTGATGAATTAAGTAATAATCAAGAATATTATTATTATAAAATTTATCATTACAATGCAGACTGGACACAATCCTATTTGTCTTCAAGCCAATACCTATATGATTTCAATGAGTATCGCATCATGGATGCCGAGATGTCATTCAAAACTAGAACCTCTTATTACCATTATACCATTACGATTCCTAAAGTAAAAGTCAGTGGAAATTTTTTAATTAAGGTATATCGGAATTACGATGAAGATGATCTTCTATTAACGAAACAATTCATTATATACGAAAATATTGCTCCTGTATCATCGGTCATTTCTAGATCCATGGTACCTTCGGATGCATTTATAAAACAACAAGTAAATTTTCAAATTAATTATGGCTCTGCTGCCATTTCAAATCCTTACAATGACGTTAAGGTAATTGTAAGACAAAATTTCAAAAACTACAATGCCATTACGAACTTAAAACCGGCATTTATTAGAGATTATGATAAAACATTAGATTATCAATTCTTTAATAATGAAAATTCTTTTAATGGAGGTAACGAATTCCGGTTCTTTGATTTAAGAAGCGTTCTCTTTAATGGCATGTATATTAGTAGAGTTGTTCGTACAAATGACCGCACCGATGCATGGATACTCCCAGAAAAATCACGGAATAAAATTGCGTACTCCTTTTATGATGATATCAACGGAGCCTTTTTTCCTCAACTTTATGAAAATTTAAATAAAACGACAGACCCCGACTATGTTATGGTTCATTTTCAATTGATGAGTCCAGAACCTGCTCCTGGAGATGTTTATCTTATAGGCAGACTAACAAATTGGAAAACACTACCCGAATATAAACTAACCTATAACAGTACTGAAAAATATTATTCTGGAGAGTTTTTATTAAAGCAAGGGTATTATAACTATGCTTATAGTGTGGTAGATTCGAAAGGTGTAAGAGACGATATTTACTTTGAAGGCAATTCCTCATTAACAGAAAATGCCTATGACATCATCGTTTATGCACGTCTCCAAGGAGACATGTACGATCGTGCCATAGGCTATTACAGTCAACGATACAGAGGTCGTTGATTAATCTTTCTTTATTGGGTATGGAATAATTCTTAAGTTAGGATCCGTATTTGCTATATCAAGCATACCAAATCCTTTTTCGCCAAAAACCCCAAAACCACATGTAAATACAAATTCTTGAACTTTAGGATGTGCATAGAAGGTGAATGGGAACGTATACCCTCTCACTTCATGTTTCTCATCACCAAGGAATACTGGGAAGATACGTGCAAACTTTTTCTCTTCACCTTTAATCTTAGTCAAATAATCTTTATCTGGAACTAACTGAAATTGAAAATACTGTGCAATTTCATCTGGTGTAGCACCTGCACGCTCCATGCGATTCAATGTATTTTCATACAAGGCGTCAGAGAATACATCAAACGATGGATTGATAAAACGCTTTGCATCTACTGGATTGTCTTGTGGAGAAATGATTGCTAGTGGAGACAAACAAATGTATTTCATTTCATTTGTAAAATCTGCTAATTTTTCTTGATCCACATTAATTGGATTCAAAATCAATTTACCTAGATGCACTTCTTCTTCATTGAATAATTGATTCACCAAAGATTCAACCAAACCTGGATCATTAGATGAAAATATCAATGTCACTTTGCTTGAATAGAAATGCAAACCTTCTTTACCTACACGAGTCTGACCTTTAAGGGCAGAGAAATTATAGAATACTCTTGACGGTTCAGCAATTGAATTTAAATATTTTTCGACATACGGCGTCAAAAACTCTGTAATCAAATATTGGTGATGAAAAGGAACGTAAGAACCTTTATTCACTAGACCAAATATTAAACGAACTCTCATATTCTTAAATTAAAAATATTTAACATTATTTACCTCTAATTATTTATTATACATTGAAACGGAAGTGCATGATATCTCCATCTTGCACAACATATTCTTTGCCTTCTATTGAAATCTTACCTGCTTCTTTACAACCAGCTTCTGACTTGAATGTTTCGTAATCTTTGAATTTAATTACTTCTGCTTTTATAAATCCTTTCTCAAAATCATTGTGAATAACGCTTGCAGATTTGGGAGCTTTCCATCCTTTTGTGATTGTCCATGCTCTTACTTCTTTAACACCTGCAGTGAAATAGGTTATTAAGTCTAATAAGCTGTAAGAAGCGCGGATTAGCTTATTTAAGCCTGAGTCTGTTAAACCATATTCTTGCAAGAACATTGCTTTTTCTTCAGGATCTGTTAATTCTTGTATCTGAGCTTCAATAGCTGCACATACAATGACTAACTGTGCATTTTCCTTTTCTACTTCCTTTCTTAATATCTCAACAAACTTATTTCCATCAGGTAATGAATTCTCATCCACATTTGCTGCGTATATAACAGGTTTTATTGTCAATAAGTGCAAATCGTCTAAAACTAATTTATCTTCCTGTGGCAATTCTAAAGAACGAGCATTTTTTCCCTCTAATAAATGATTTCTATAAAGGGTTAAGGTTGCAAGATCTTTTTTAGCCTTCGCATCACCTGCTTTTGCAGCACGTTCTGTTTTTGATATCTTTTTTTCTACAGAATCTAAATCTTTCAATTGTAACTCTGTTTCAATTATTTCTTTATCTGATATAGGATTTACAGTACCATTGACATGAATGATGTTATCATCTTCAAAACAACGAATAACATGTACGATTGCATCTACTTCACGAATATTAGCTAAGAATTGATTACCCAAGCCCTCTCCTTTGCTAGCACCTTTAACCAAGCCTGCAATATCAACAAATTCAATAATTGCTGGAACGACTCTTTCAGGCTTAACAATTGTTTCTAAAATAACCAAACGAGGGTCTGGAACTGTAACTACACCAACATTCGGTTCGATTGTACAGAAAGGATAATTAGCTGCTTCGGCTTTCGCATTAGACAGCGCATTGAAAAGAGTTGATTTGCCAACATTCGGAAGACCAACGATACCACATTGTAAACTCATTTTATAAAAAATTTAATTTAATGAATACAAAAGTAAACAATATTCACCAAAAAAAATTTTACATGTACAAAAAATAGAATAATTGGCGTGTTTAGACGTATGTTGAAATGTAAGAAATCAATCCCATTTCAAATCAGTATCGAAAGAGTTATTCTCTTCATCATCGTTTTCTGCTTGTTTTTCAAATTGATCAAAATCAACTTCTGGCATCAATTCAGTCTTGATATGGTTTACAGACTGAGTTAACGCTGCAATGAATTTATTAAAATCTTCTTTATACAGAAATATTTTATGCTTTTCGTAATAAAACCCATCGTCTTTGAAGCGTTTTTTACTTTCTGTAATTGTCAAATAATAATCATTTGAACGTGTAGACTTCACATCAAAAAAATATGTTCTTTTCCCTGCCTTGATTCGTTGAGAATAAATCTCAACATTTTCATTGTCTTTTTTCTCTTCCACAATTCAAAAGTTAAATTTACTATGTAATAAAACTAATTTATTTTCTTTAAATTACAAATAAAATAAACCATTAACAATGAAGGTATTGAGAAACTTTAGTTTTAAATCAGAAGTGCCATTCCACTCAAACATGCCTTTATTGTCAATTTTAATGCTAGCTACTTTTTTCTATTTGTCTGTCCCATCATTTTCCCAACAGATATCAGGGAAAGCCAGTTTTTATTCAAACAATCTTCATGGGAAACGTACTGCATCAGGCGAAAAATACGATAAAAATAAGTATACGGCTGCTCATAAAACATACCCTTTTGGCACAAAACTAAAAATAACACATATTACAAATGGAAAGTCAACTCTTGTGACGGTTAATGATCGAGGTCCATATAGCAAAATGAGATTAATAGACCTATCCTACGCTGCAGCTAAAGAGCTTGATTTAGTAGCAAGTGGAATTGGTGATGTTATTATTGAAGTTGTTGACAATACCGATTCCATCCAATCTGCTGAAACACCAAATAAGAATACCTACATGGAAGGCTATTATTTCCCCAATTTAACATCGCCAGTTCTACTTAATTGCTTCTTACTTCAAACCGGGACATTTAATACAGCTGAAGATGCAATTTTTCAAATTTCAAACTATGAAAAATTGTATATTGGCATTCCCTACATACATATTTCACGTATAGGTGAAGAATTCGCATATCAAGTAGTTTACGCGGGGTACGAAACAGAATGGTCTGCAAGGGAGCAACAATGCAAGTTGATCGAAAGTGGAATTGAATCGTTGATTATTGAAATTAAATAACATGAATTTAGAAGATATAAGAGAATACGGCAATTTAGAATTATTAACAAAAAAATTGGTTGATGGTTTTATTACTGGAAAACACAAATCGCCTTATCATGGTTTTTCTGTAGAATTTGCAGAACATAGAAATTATAATCCCGGAGACAATACGCGCTTTATAGATTGGAAAGTATTTGCGAAGACAGATCGCCTCTATACGAAGCAGTTTGATGAAGAAACGAATTTGCGGTGTATGCTAGCTGTAGATATTAGTTCAAGCATGTATTTCCCAGCGGATACAAATGACAAATTACGTTTTTGTACGATTGCTGCAGGCTCTCTTGCTAATCTGCTTCAACGGCAACGTGATGCATTTGGCTTGTGTTTATTTAATGAAGACATCGAATATATTAGTCAAATCAAATCAACGTCTATTCACCTTCACAATACACTGATACAGCTCCAACAAAGATTAGAAACTAAAAACGAACAGAAAACTACCCATTTGCCAAAGGTATTACATGCCTTGGCAAATCAGCTTCATAGAAGATCTATGGTTGTTATTTTTACAGATTTTTTAGGTGAAGATAAACGGATGGAAGAATTATTTACATCCTTGCAACACTTAAAACATATGAAACACGATATTATACTTTTCCATGTCTGGGATTCCAAACAAGAAGAATTGTTTGAATTAGAAGACCGCCCCTATTTATTGACTGATGCAGAAAGTGGCGAACAAATTAAAGTATATCCACATGAAATAAAATATGATTATACTAAAAAAGTTCAAGCGTATTTTTATGAATTAAAATTAAAATTTGGTGATTATGGAATTGAATTTATTGAAGCGGATATTCGAAAAAGCTTTGACCAAATTTTTGTTCCTTTTTTGTTAAAGCGAAACGCAATATAAGTACTTAGTAAGGAGTACTTAGTACTAAGTACAGAACCTATAAATTATTTTAATTAAAAAAAACAAAAAAATAGCGCATTCAAATGTATCATTTGAAGCGCTATTTTTTTAAATACTTAGTACTCGATACTCCGTACTTTATACTTACTTATGCTACAACATTCTTACGAATGATATTCAACGCACCGCCTGCTTTAAACCATTCAATTTGTTGTTCGTTGTAGGTATGATTTGCTTTGATTTCATCCTTGCTGCCATCTTTGTGGTTTAACACGATAGTCAAAGGAACATCTGCACTAAAAGAAGTTAACCCTACAATATCAATTGAATCATCTTCCAATATTTTATTGTAATCTTCTTTGTTCGCGAATGTCAAACCAAGCATACCTTGTTTTTTCAAGTTTGTTTCGTGAATACGAGCAAATGATTTTACCAATACTGCACGAACACCTAAGTGACGAGGTTCCATGGCTGCATGTTCTCTAGAAGAACCTTCACCATAGTTTTCATCACCCACTACAATAGAACCAATACCTGCAGCTTTATACGCACGTTGCGTAGCAGGCACTGGACCATAAACTCCTGTTAATTGATTTTTAACATCATCCGTTTTTTCATTAAATATGTTAACTGCACCAATCAACATATTGTTCGAAATATTATCTAAGTGACCTCTATACTTCAACCATGGACCAGCCATAGAAATATGATCAGTTGTACATTTACCTTTCGCTTTAATCAATAATTTTAAGCCTTTAAGATCTGTACCTTCCCAAGCAGCAAATGGCTCTAGTAATTGTAAACGATCAGAAGTTGGAGCTACGACAACTTGAACACCAGATCCATCAGCAGCGGGAGCTTGGAACCCTGCATCTTCAACTGCAAAACCTTTAGAAGGTAATTCGTCACCAAATGGAGGATCTAATTTTACTCGTTCGCCTTTATTATTAATCAATGTATCCGTTAATGGATTGAATGATAAATCTCCAGCAATTGCAATAGCCGCAACCATTTCAGGAGAAGCTACGAAAGCGAAGGTATTTGGATTACCATCCGCACGTTTTGCGAAGTTACGATTGAAGGAGTGAACAATCGTGTTTTTTTCCTTTTTCTCAGCACCAACACGATCCCACATACCAATACATGGTCCACAAGCGTTGGTAAATATTTTCGCATTTAAATCTTTAAATGTTCCTAATAATCCATCTCTATCAGCAGTATAACGTACTTGTTCAGAACCTGGATTGATACCAAATTCAGATTTAGTAACAAGTCCTTTTGCAATTGCTTGTTTTGCAATGGATGCAGCTCTTGATAAATCTTCGTAAGAAGAGTTTGTACAAGAACCAATCAAGCCCCATTCAACTTTCAATGGCCAACCGTTTTTAGCAGCTTCTTCTTTCATTTTAGAAACAGGAGTTGCCAAATCAGGTGTAAATGGACCGTTTAAATGTGGTTCTAATTCAGATAAATTTAATTCAATAACTTCATCAAAATATTTTTCTGGAGAAGCATATACTTCTGGATCTGCATTTAAATGTTGTTTAATTCCGTTTGCTAAATCAGCAATATCGGCACGGCCAGTAGCACGAAGATAGCGCTCCATAGATTCATCGTAACCGAAAGTTGATGTTGTAGCACCAATTTCAGCACCCATGTTACAAATTGTACCTTTACCAGTACAAGACATAGAAGTAGCACCCTCGCCGAAATATTCAACAATTGCACCTGTACCGCCTTTTACAGTTAAGATACCAGCTACCTTAAGAATAACATCTTTAGGTGCAGTCCAACCATTTAACTTACCTGTTAATTTTACACCAATCAACTTAGGGAATTTCAACTCCCAAGGTAAACCAGCCATTACATCACATGCATCAGCACCACCAACACCAATTGCTAACATACCCAAACCACCTGCATTCACAGTGTGAGAATCTGTACCAATCATCATACCACCAGGGAAAGCATAGTTTTCTAACACTACTTGATGGATAATCCCTGCACCAGGTTTCCAGAATCCAATACCATATTTATTAGATACAGAACCTAAGAAATCAAAAACTTCTTTACTTTCTTTGTTTGCAAAAGGTAAATCTTTTGTTGCACCTTCTCTTGCTGTGATTAAGTGATCACAATGTACCGTGGAAGGTACAGCGACTTTGGGTCTACCTGCTTGCATAAATTGCAACAATGCCATCTGAGCTGTTGCATCTTGCATTGCAACTCTATCTGGATTAAAATCAACATAAGATACGCCTCTTTCATAAACCTTTGTAGCTGCTCCCTCATCCAAATGCGAATAAAGAATCTTCTCTGTTAGCGTTAAAGGTTTGCCTATTAACTTTTTTGCTGCCTCAATTCTTTGAGGCATAAGAGAATAGACTTTTTTTATCATCTCTAAATCAAATGCCATAATCCTATTTCGTTTTATATTAAATATTAATCACTTCTAATTAGACAAAAATACGAAAAGAAACAATAATAAAAATTCAAAGTTTTATATTATCATTGCAAAATTTCAAATGTTAATCCCTTGTAAGCATTTTAGTTAACATTTAAATGCATTAAAAACTGTGTAGATTCTTACATTATCTATTGTTAACAAAGATACAAAAGAATAAAAAATAAGAACATTCGACTAGGGATTGCGTTAAAAATCAATACTTGGAAACAAACGAATGAACTATGGTAGATATTTACTCATTTAAAAAGAAATTTTATACTGCATTAGGCATCTTTTCTTTTTTTGCTCTTTGTGGTTTCTTGAGTGCTCCAATAAATGCACACACTGGATTTTTGAATCAAAATGCAGTAGAAGAAAGTTTAGACTTTTCCTTAAACGGAATTCAACCAATGATTGGAAAAGAAAATGGTTCAATTGAAATTATTATTACAGGCAGCAATGCTCCATATAAAATATTGATTTACTCAACCACAATACCCGTTAAAGAATATCAAGTAAAGCGCGAATTAACAATAAACAATTTGTCAGTTGGGGAATATATGATTGTTGTGAGTGGTGGGAATAATGAATACAAAAGTAAAACAATCACATTAAGAGAAGAATAATTTTGGGAACGATAAAAAAAATATCGATTTATTTTAACATTTTGTTTGGACTATTTTTAATACTCCAAACAAATAGTACATACGCACAAATATGTAGTTCACCTTCATTGGTTTCAATGACGGTGAACACACAAGATTTACGTTGTAACGGAGATAACTCTGGCAGTATTACTGTATCCATTACAGGTGGATCAAACCCGAGCTATACCTATTCCTTATATAGTGTGGTATTGGATCCAATAATTATTAATAACCACCCTATAAATAATTATACCTTTTCAAATCTGCCTGCAGATAATAATTATTTTCTTGTAATTCAGGTACCAATAGGTGGCGGTGCTTTTGCTTTTTGTAGCCAATCAATTACATTAACTCAACCACCACCTCTTTCAATTTCAAGCGGAACCATAACTAATGTTACATGTAATGGTGGAAACGACGGTGCCATTGATGCTATTGTTACAGGAGGGCCAACCACACCATATACCTATTCATGGAGCAATGGAGCAGTTACCGAAGATATATCTGGATTGATTGCCGGTGATTATACATTAACTATAATTGATGGAAATAACTGTACTTTGGATGAAACATTTTCCGTTAATGAGCCTATATCAATAAGTGTTTCGAGCATTATAACAAATGTTTCTTGTAAAGGAGGATCGAATGGAGCAATAGACATTACACCATCTGGAGGAGTATCCCCATATATATCTACGGTCTGGAGCAACGGTGCAACTACAGAAGATATTTCGGGGTTAATTGCAGGTACATACTCTGTACTTGTAACCGACAAAAATAATTGCACGAAAAATGTATCGTTTATCATTACAGAACCATTAACGCTTATTTCAGCAACACATACTACCACTAACATTGACTGTAATGGGGCATCTACTGGGGCTGTAAACTTAAGTGCTGCTGGCGGAACAGCTCCTTATTCTTTTTTATGGACCAATGGACAAACAACGGAAGATTTATCTAATGTTAAAGCAGGCACCTATGCAGTTACTATCACAGACAGTAAAGGTTGTTTCACTACTATTAGTGGCATAACTATTACAGAGAACCCTCCATTAGCTTTGCTTGGTGGACCAACCATTACAAATGTTGTATGTAATGGCTCAAGTACTGGAGGGATTTCTATCAACCCAACTGGAGGCATTGCTCCTTACACGTATTTATGGACGAATGGAGCAACAACAAAAAACATCACCAATGTAGCTGCAGGAGCATTCTCTGTTCTAGTAACAGATAGTAAAGGATGCCCAATGACATTTGGTCCATTTACTATAACAGAACCTATAGCTATAACAGCTGCTCCAAATACGACACCTGTAAATTGTCACGGAACAAATACAGGAGCAATCAATTTAAATCCATCAGGTGGTGTTCTACCATACAGCTTTACATGGAGTAATGGTGCATCCACGCAGAATATAACAAACTTAATTGCTGGATCTTATTCTGTAACAATTAAAGATAAAAATGGATGTACTTTAATTGTTGGACCAATAGTTATTACTGAACCAGTGGCTATAAACGCTACAAGCACAATTAATAATGTTTCATGTAATGGCACTTCAACAGGTTCCATAGCATTAACCAATATAACTGGAGGTACTGCACCCTATTCCTATTCATGGAATACAGGTGCTACAACTGGGATTATTTCAGGTTTAGCTGCAGGATCCTTTACCGTAACAATTAAAGATTTCAATGGTTGTTCTAGCATACTTCCAACATTTACAATCACTGAACCATCCGTAATAACTGCAACTAATGCAATAACAAATATTCTTTGCAATGGCACTTCTGCTGGAGCAATTGATATTACTCCTTCAGGTGGAACTGCTCCATATACTTTTGCTTGGACAAATACAGCTACCTCTGAAGATTTAACGGCTGTTGCAGCTGGTTCTTATTCTGTAACTATTACGGATAGTAAAGGATGCTCTAAGCCATTTGGGCCATTTACTATTTCTCAAAGTCCACCAATTACATTAGCTACTCTTCCTATAATTACCAATGTAAATTGTGCTGGTGGAATTACTGGGTCCATCACAATTACCCCAACTGGAGGAACTGCTCCTTACACCTATTCTTGGACAAATGGTAGTACAACTCAAAATATTACAGCCTTAACTGCTGGAATCTATTCTGTAACGATTACTGACGCTACAAGCTGCTCTAAAATATTCGGGCCATATACGATTACTGAACCAGCCACCATTACGGCTACTTCAAGTATTACAAATGCTTCTTGTAATGGAAGTAATACAGGTGCAATTAATATTACACCTGCTGGCGGTACTCCTAATTACACGTATTTATGGAGCAATGGGGCAACTAGTCAAAATATCGCTGGTTTAATTGCAGGATCGTACTCAGTAACCATCACAGATAAAAACGCCTGTTCAAAAGTAATTGGACCATTTGTAATTAATCAACCCATTCCTATTAGTGCCACAGGAATTATTACAAACGTATCTTGCAATGCAGGAGCAACCGGATCGATTACCTTATCCACTCCTACTGGCGGAACAGCTCCGTTTACTTATACTTGGAATAACGGTGCTACTTCAAAAGATTTAACGGCTGTAATTGCTGGAACCTATACGGTAACAATTAAAGATTTCAATAATTGCTCTAGCACATTACCAGCATTTACAATTACGGAACCAACTTTAATCACGATCACCAATTCTATAACAAACATTACTTGTAATGGTGGTTCAACAGGTGCTATTAACATTACTCCTACAGGTGGAACTGCTCCATATACTTTTGCTTGGACCAATGGAGCTACTTCTGAAGATTTAACGGTTGTTGCTGCTGGTACTTATTCTGTAACAATTTCAGATAGTAAAGGCTGCTCTAAGGTATTTGGACCATTTACAATTACTCAAAGCCCACCGATTACTTTAACTAGCCTTCCAACAATTACCAATGTGAATTGTAATGGTGCAAGTACTGGATCCATCACAATTAATCCTAGTGGAGGAACTGCTCCTTATACCTATTCTTGGACAAATGGTAATACAACTCAAAACATTACAGCCTTAACTGCTGGAACATATTCTGTAACTATTACTGACGCTACAAGTTGTTCTAAAACCTTCGGTCCATATACGATTACTGAACCAGCACCAATTACGGCGACCTCAAGTATTATAAATGCATCTTGTAATGGAACCAACACGGGTGCAATTAATATTACACCTGCTGGTGGAACGCCTACTTACACGTATTTATGGAGCAATGGGGCAACAAGTCAAAATATCGCTGGTTTAATTGCAGGGTCATATACAGTAACAATCACAGATAAAAATTTCTGTTCAAAAGTAATTGGGCCATTTGTAATTAGTCAGCCTGTTCCTGTTACAGCTACAGGAATTGTTACAAACGTTTCTTGTAATGCAGGCGCAACTGGATCGATCACCTTATCCACTCCCACTGGTGGATCAGCTCCATATACGTACACTTGGAATAACGGTGCGACTTCAAAAGATTTAACGGGTGTTATTGCTGGAACGTATACAGTAACTATTAAAGATTTCAATAATTGCTCTAACACATTGCCGGCATTTACAATTACAGAGCCAACCGTAATTTCAAGTACTGGAGCTATAACAGACGTAGTTTGTAATGGAACGTCTACTGGTGCAATCAATATTACTTCTGCAATTGGCGGCGTTGGACCCTATACCTATTCCTGGTCAAATGGAGTTACGACACAAAATAATATAAATATTCCTGCTGGAAATTATATCCTGACAATTACCGATGCAAGTAGCTGTCCGTTAAAAATGTCATTTGTAATTAAAGAACCTAGTCCCATTGTTAGTTCACCATCTAATTCGAACGCAACATGTAATGGAACAGCAGACGGTTTAATTTCCCTAACGAACCCAATAGGAGGCAGTGGGCCATTTACATACGTTTGGAATAATGGTGCAACAACACAAAATCTAACAAATATCGTTGCAGGAAGTTATTCCGTTATAATTACTGATAGTAAAGGATGTACAAAATCTGTTGGTCCTATAACCATAACTGAGCCTGCATCTATATCCACTACAGGCACTACAACAGATCCTTCTTGTAATGGATCTGCTTCAGGTTCAATCATCCTTAGTACTCCATCAGGTGGAACTGCTGCTTACACGTATTCTTGGAGTAATGGTGCAATAACAAAGGATTTAATCAATGTAGTTGCAGGAACATATACGGTTGTCATAACAGATAAAAAAGGATGTTCGAATCCAGTACCTATTTCATTTACTTTAAATAACGGCACTGCTATAATAGGTACAGCAACAGCTAGCCCATCCATTGTATGTTCTGGAGCAAGTACAACAGTTACTGCAAACATAGACCCTGCGTATACTCCAGCGGCATCCCCATATTCTTTTAACGGTGGTGTTACATTCCAAAACGCAGCAACATTTATTATTGCTCACATAACAGGTGACACTACAGTTACAGTTGTTGTGAAAGATATTAATGGATGTTTAAGTAATCCCATTTTAGTTCAAATCAATACAAACAAAATTGCTGGAGCGTTAACCATTACGAACACAATTTCTTGCTTTGGATCAACTGATGGAGAGTTAACAATGAATATCACTGGAAGTTCTCTTGGATATCTATATTCTATAAATGGTGCTGCATTCCAATCTTCAAACGTATTCTCTAACTTATCTAAAGGTATATACACAATCGTAATTGATGATGGAACAGCATGTAAGTCTAGTTATACGATTACGTTAACAGAACCTTCCTTATTAACAATGGGAATTAAAAAAATTATAGATAACGACCCATGTTTAGCTACAGATAATGGTTCTATTTTAGTGACAACCAATGGAGGAAATACTGGAAAACAATTTACTATTACTCCTTCAGGATTAGCACAGACAGATAGCTTGTTCACCAATTTAGTAGGAAATACATATACGATTGTCGTTACTGATTCCAAAGGTTGTTCTGCAACAGTAAATACAACCATCAATCAACCAACTCCTATAACAATTACATCTATCAATACACCTATCAACTGCACCAATCCACTTTCGGGTGCTATTGATGTTAATGTAGCAGGTGGTGTTGCTCCATTTACCTATTTATGGAATACTGGAAGTACAAATCAAGACTTAATAAACTTAACAGCTGGCACATACAAAGTAGTTGTTACGGATAGCAAAAATTGTAAAGACTCATTAACAGTAACGATTAATGAAGCGCCCACTGTTATAGGAACAGCTACAGCGAATCCGGCAATAGTTTGTTCTGAACAAGGCACTGTAATTACTGCTGTTATTGATCCGTTATTTATTGCTGGTGTGAACGCATATTCATTTAATGGAGGGTTAACATATCAGACTAGTTCTGTGTTTCCGATTGCTAGCGTACAAGGAGATACAACTGTATCCGTAGTTATTAAAGATGTTAATGGTTGTATCAGCAATCCAATTATTGTTGTAATAAAAACAACTAAAATAAGTGCCACCGTTGACATAAGTAAAGAAATATCTTGTGTGGGTGCTGCAGATGGATCGCTCACAGTAACTGTTTCTGGACCATCAACTGGATTTACCTATGCACTTAATGGAGGAACTCCTCAAACTTTGCCTATTTTCAGTAATCTCTCTAAAGGTAGTTATACCATTGTAATAGATGACGGTACCGCTTGTAAGTCTAGTTATACAAGTCTATTAATTGATCCAGCACCAATAACAATTGGAATTAAATCAGTAACGAATGTTTCACCTTGTGCAGGAGGTAGTAATGGTTCTATTGTAGTAACAGTAAATGGTGGTTCTCCAATATATAGCTTCACTCTTACCCCTGGAGGTTCTACTCAATCAGATAGCACCTTCTCGAATTTAATTGCAGCCAATTACTCTATAGTTGTTACAGATTTAAAAGGTTGCTCTGCAAATACGACTGCCACAATTATTCAACCTATGGGAGTTGATACGTCATTAATAACAAAAACAATTGTAAATAATATTTGTGCTGGAAATAATAATGGAAGCATCCAAATTGCAAATATTACTGGTGGTGTTCCCCCTTATTCATTTACACTAAATGGATTAACAAATACAAATGGCTTCTTTGATAAATTATTATCTGGTAAAGATACCATGGTTATTACAGATGCTGGTGGTTGCCTTACTAAATATGTATTTATAATAACAGAACCGCTTCCAATCTTATTTGCGACAAATAATATTGCATCTTCCTGTGTTCTTGCAGATGGTAGCATTGAAATATTTAATGTAACAGGAGGAACACCTCCTTACAGATATAGCATTAACGACGGTACAACATATGGAAATACAAAACTGTTTTCAAATTTAGGTCTAGGAAGTTATCCTGTTCGAGTGGCTGATCAGAAAGGTTGTTCATATGCATACGTTGTTAACCTAACGAATAAACCAGCACCCGTTCCCTATGTTCGTATAACTGAACCAAGATGTAATAAAGGAACAAATGGATTTATTGTATTGGATTCAATTTCTGGAGGTATTCCATTATTTCAATATACGTTCAATGATATTCAAGTTGGATCATCAACAGTATATTCAAATCTAAGTGCTGGAGACTATTCATTAACAATCAAAGATCAATCATGTACCTATAACATCGATAGCTTCTTTGTATACAATAAAAAAACAATGGTTTACGATACCTTGTCTTCAACAAGATTAACTGTAAAAGAACCAAAACCAATAACTGCATCTGTTATTTCTGTAAAAGCAGATAGATATCAAAATACAGGTGTTGCAGGTATTTATAATATAGCTGGCGGCACTCCAGGATATTTATGGAGTGAAAACAATAGTGTATTTACAAAAGTTAGTAAAGACACCGTTTATTTAAATCATTTGCCTAGAGGTAATCATTCAATATTTGTTTTAGATACAAACGGTTGTAAAGCAACCTTCACAATTAGTATTGAAGTAGAATTCTTTATTCCAAACTTGATTACACCAAACAATGACGACAAAAATGATCGATTCGAAATTATGGCATTACCTGTTGGAAGCGAATTGTTGATTGTAAATAGATGGGGAAATCGAGTATTTATAGACAGTAACTATGATAACTCTTGGGATGCCGATGAAGATAGTGACGGGGTTTATTACTATGAATTAACCTTACCCAATGGTGCAAAACATAAAGGTTGGGTTGAAGTAACGCGCTAATATTGTATTCGGAAAAATTTATTTAAATAGGCTGATAGATTCATAATCTATCAGCCTATTTAAATTTATAGACTTACTAAAAAAGCCATTGTATCAACACCATCTGCAAAATCAGAAATGGATGGACGTTGAGTAGCGCCAATTCTTACTGTATTATAATATGAAGAATTAATCGATGAAACTACGCATTGCAATTGATTTGCCTTCTCAGTAAAAATCTCTAACAAGTCATTTTCTGATTTATAAAATGAATACGTTAAGGTAGCAATTTGTGAAAAGATACCTTCAGCTTCTTTTAATAAAATATATCCCGCATCCAAATGTGGAACAAGATCAATTAATAAGATTGCTTTATTGTATTCATAATTATTCATGTACTTGTTGTGATTACAGAAGTTATTATATGTACCTTCCCACGCAGTTAAAATAGTTGTTGGATCATAATTCATGGGTAAAAAAAGATGCGAAACATTTCTACAACCCAATCCAAAATAACTAAATACATCTTCACCTAATGTTATTAACTCTTGTTGACTTTCTTTACCATCTATGATTGCAACAGAGGTTCTATTTTTACGAATGATATGTGGGGTGTTTCTGAAATAATATTCAAAATGTTTTGCTGAGTTATCACTACCCGTTGTAATATATGCATCCATATTTTTTAATTGGTCTACAAAAAATAAGCGTTCCGTATAAGATGGATTAATTTTTATTAAGACCTCTCCTATCTTCTTTAATAAGATTGTATCCTCCGAACTTAATTTTGCATATAATATATTACCCGATAATAACACGCATAATAAATCATGAAAACCCACTGCAGGAATATTACCGGCCATTATAACCCCTATTTTTTTTTCTTGAGCTATAATTTTATATGTAGTGAAAAAATTTTCTAATGCTTTGGGGTCTAGTAAATCAATAATTCCGATTAAAGCAGATTTTACATTTTCTTGTGTAAACCAAGGATTATTCGCTTCAGCACGATAAAGCCATTCATTTAATTCTTCGTTTCCAATGTTTTTCAAATAATCTTGTAATAGAACAAAGGTCTGTAAATCTGTATGTAAACTTTTCATCAAGAATTTTTGTTAGTGTATTAATTGTAAATATAATTTGAACCTAAGGAATTTGTATCTAATTTTGCAAGCAATTACTAGAATAAGAGAATATGGCTATAATAATTACTGACGAATGCATTAATTGTGGTGCATGTGAACCTGAATGTCCGAATACTGCAATATACGAAGGTGGGGTTGAATGGAACTATGCTGGAGGAACTAGTTTGAAAGAGATTCAAATGGAAGATGGATCAACAGTTGATGCTAAAGATCCTCAAGAAGCTGTTTCAAATGAATTCTATTATATCGTTCCAAATAAATGCACAGAATGTACTGGTTTTCACGAAGAACCTCAGTGTGCAGCTGTTTGCCCTGTCGATTGTTGCGTGGATGATCCGGACAATATTGAAACCACAGAAGAATTAGCAGCTAAAAAAGCTTGGCTCCACGCGGAATAAGCTCATTATCAATAACTAATAAATTAATTTAAAAAGGTGGCCTCGGTCGCCTTTTTTAATTTAAAAGGTATTGCTATTTTAGGAGAAGAATTGAGACAATTATAAAAAACCACCATGAAAACAGTAGACAGTTTTAACTTTTCAGGCAAAAAAGCCCTGATACGCGTTGATTTTAACGTACCTCTTAATAAAAGTTTCGAAATTACAGATGATACAAGATTAAAAGCAGTATTTCCTACTGTTTCTAAAGTCTTGAAAGATGGTGGTTCAGCTATATTAATGTCACACTTTGGTAGACCAAAAGGTGGACCAGAAGATAAATATTCCTTAAAACACGTACTTGCTTATTTGAACAATATGTTTGGGCAAGAAGTATTGTTTGCAGCAGATTGTATTGGAGATGATGCTAAAGCAAAAGCAGCAGCATTGAAACCAGGACAAATATTATTATTAGAAAACTTACGTTTTTATTCTGAAGAAGAAAAAGGTGACGTTGAGTTTGCAAAAAAACTTTCTACACTTGGTGATGTTTGGGTGAACGATGCATTTGGCGCAGCACACAGAGCACATGCTTCTACTGCAGTAATTGGTCAATTCTTTAAAGACAAAGTTGCTGGTTATGTAATGGAGGCTGAACTTAAGAATGCGAATAAATTATTAACGAGTGGCGAAAAACCGAGAACAGCTGTAATGGGTGGTTCTAAAATCTCTGATAAAATTATGGTTATTGAAAACTTACTTGACAAAGTTGATAACATAATTATTGGTGGTGGTATGTCATATACATTTACGAAAGCAATGGGTGGCAATATTGGCAAATCGATTTGCGAATTGGATAAATTAGACCTTGCGTTATCTTTAATTGAAAAAGCGAAAGCGAAAGGTGTTCAATTGATTTTGCCAGTTGACAACGTTATAGCAGATGATTTTAATAATGATGCCAATCGTAAGGTAGTTGCAAGAGGTACTATCCCTGATGGTTGGGAAGGTTTAGATATCGGACCAGAATCAATCAAACTATTTAGCGGTGTAGTTGAAAGTTCTAAAACAATTCTTTGGAACGGACCAATGGGTGTATTTGAAATGCCAAACTTTGCAACTGGGACTATAGCAATTGCAAATGCAGTGAAGAATGCTACTCAAAAAGGAGCATACTCGCTAATTGGTGGTGGTGATTCTGCGGCAGCAATCAACAACTTAGGTTTTGGTAATGACGTTTCTTATGTATCAACAGGTGGTGGTGCATTGTTAGAATATTTCGAAGGAAAGACGCTTCCAGGTGTTGCAGCTTTGAACTAGCTTCTAGGTACTAGTTTCTAGAAGAGAAAAGTACGAAGTATAGAGTACCAAGTATAGAGTATAAAAAGAGAAAGCCGCTGATATCTATCAGCGGCTT